>JAYUJY010000228.1:0-13775 GCA_043764895.1 Synechococcales cyanobacterium
GGTTTGGCTCGCCGAACCCTAAACCCAACGAAGAAGCAAGCTAATAGCGACCCTCATTTTGATTTCAATAAAGGGCTTATTTACGCCGCACAGTACTAGTATGTCCCACTGGTTGCGGGTTGCGTTGACAGAAGCAGCACCAAAAATTCACCTAAAAAAAGACGATCGGTCCTAGGTTTTTTAACACCAGATTCGATCGTCTTGGATTAGCATCTAAACCCTTGAAAATTTTAAGCAGCAAGACGGGTTAGGGTTCTACTGCTTTGACGAACGCTTACGTCCCAGAGGTCCAGGAATTGATGTAGGTCAGTTGGTCTTCAGTCAAGGAATCGATCGAGAAACCCATGGCTTGGAGCTTCAAACGAGCGATTTCTTGGTCGAGATCCTTAGGCACAGAATACACACCTGCCGAAAGCTTGCCTTGGTTCTTAACCAAGAATTCAACAGACAGGGCTTGGTTTGCAAAGCTCATGTCCATCACAGCGCTCGGGTGGCCTTCAGCCGCTGCCAAGTTCACCAGGCGACCTTCGCCAATGACGACGACAGATTTGCCGCTCTTGAGTTTGTACTCTTCGGTGAAGTTACGAACGAGCTTCACTTCAGTAGACTTGTTCTTCAGGGATTCAAGATCGATTTCGATATCGAAGTGACCCGAGTTACAGACCATTGCGCCATCTTTCATGACGTCAAAGTGGTTGCTGCGGATGACGTGCTTGTTGCCTGTGACGGTGATGAAGATGTCGCCGATTTTGGCAGCGTTGTCCATGTTCATCACTTGGAATCCGTCCATGACCGCTTCAAGCGCCGCCACAGGATTGATTTCGGTGACGACGACGTTAGCGCCGAGACCGCGTGCGCGACTTGCACAGCCTTTACCACACCAGCCATAGCCCGCAACGACGATAGTCTTACCCGCAAGCAACACATTGGTGGCGCGGATGATGCCGTCGAGGGTGGACTGGCCCGTTCCGTAGCGGTTGTCAAAGAAATGCTTGGTTTCAGCATCGTTGACGTTGACAGCGGGGAAGGTCAACACGCCATCTTGGAACATCGCGTTCAAACGCACAACGCCTGTGGTGGTTTCTTCGGTGGTTCCGATCAGCTCGGAGATTTGGCCGGGACGCTCTTGAACCAGGGTCGCGACAACATCACAACCGTCATCGACGATGATGTGAGGATGGTGATCCAAGGCGACTTGCACATGTCTGTGATAGGTTGCATCGTCTTCGCCTTTGAACGCATAGACGGGAATGCCATAGTCAGCAACTAGGCTAGCTGCGACGTCATCTTGGGTCGAAAGCGGGTTGCTTGCGATCAAAATTGCATCAGCGCCGCCAGCTTTGAGGGCGATCGCGAGGTTAGCGGTCTCGGTGGTGACATGGCAGCACGCAGAGATCTTGATCCCTGCGAAAGGCTTTTCCTTCGCAAAGCGCTCACAGATTTGCTTCAGAACAGGCATTTCACGGCTTGCCCATTCGATGCGCTGTTTGCCGGAAGCCGCTAGGCCAATATCTTTGATGTCGTACTTAATCTGTACAGCAGTTGCAGTAGCCATTCTTGTAAAAATCCTTAGATCGTGTTTCTGCAAAACATCCGGGACCTCGATCGCTATAGCCATCTACAGCGTGAACCCTCGACACAATGTTCGCGTTAACAGAGTCGCTGGTGAACCAAAGAGCAAAACTTCAATATCAATATAGAAATTTCTGTACTCCGTGATACCCCTAACAGTGGGGCGCAGGACTTCCAATACTTTGTAACAAGATGGGGCTTTAGTCAAGGGCCGATCGGTATTTGTGCGGAAGCTTCATGTCGCAGAGGCTTCCGTCAGGGCATCTGTCTAGGAGATTAATGCTTCAGGCAAAGACTTCTGGGGTAGAGACGTTTTGGCTGACGCGCATTTGGGCTTTCTGCACGGATTCGCTGGACATTTTTTGCGGTTTGCCAACAGTGGCTGGGGCAGGCGGTTGGGCGTCTATTTTGATCGGGGTAAGGGTGCTCTTAGGAGAGCCTTGGTTAGAGACTAAAAAGATGCCGCTGGCCATCAGTGCCGCATAGGTGAGATAGGCGTAGTTGGGCTGGAAGGGGAGATTAAATCCAGGTGAAGAAGGCTGAATGGACTGCGGATTGAGAGATGAATTTTGGGAGGAATGCTGAAGCGTTGGCGAAGCCTCCCGGAACGGGAATCGCCCCATGGTTTTGGGCGAAACCGCATCGGGCAGACGGCTGGTTAGGTCGCCTTCAGGACAGCGGAGACATTTTTCTAAGCGACGCAAAAATCCGCGCAGGTAGACGTCTTCCGGGAGTCGATCGATTTTTCCTTGATCGAGTGCCTGTAGATGGTGCAAGCCGATGAAGGTTTCGGCATGGATTTGCTTCAGTTCTAGTCCGAGACTGAGGCGCACGGTATGAACGTGATGGCAAAGAGCATGAAGGTCGCGGGTACGTGATGCGATCGCCTGCTGATGAAGCACTTCTGGAGAGAGCTTAGCTGGCTTCGACTGTCCGGACCGCAGACGATCGAGCAGTGAGGGAGCCTCAGCGGATTTCAAGGCATGATTGAGCGCCTCGACCATTGCGGCATCCTCTCGGGCCTGCTTTTCTTGAATGGTCAGGATGGGCGCAACGGCTTCGATCGGTTGAGTCGGCTGAACGCTCTCTTCCACTTGAGCTGAAGACGTGAACGATAGCCGAGTCTTCGCTTCGGACAAGCATTCCATGGTGAGACGGATCGTTTCGCGGATGACGGCCTTAAGCAAAAACTGCGTGTTGGCCCCTTGCTCTGCCGCAAGCTGCTGCAACTGGTCTAAAGCCTGACGAGACCTATCTTCCCGACACAGACTAGATTCGACCTGAGCCACGAGATGACGCCAAGACTCCGATCGCGCGCAATCCCGTAAGGCATCTTGGGTATCAGCGTCGGAAGTCTCAAAGGGTGTAAAACTTGATCCTGCGACACTAGAAAATTGAAAATTTTGAGATAACATAACGCCGAACCTCACTCCAAACCCGTGGTGCTGATAAGTCACTCTTCTACGGGTAGGAGCGAGGTCCGGGAAACTAGACTAAAATATTGCTTTTTTTTGCCCAGTCTATGTCTTTCTGCGTAATTCCACCAGCATCGTGAGTGGTTAGCTTTACGGTGACGCGATTGTAGACGTTGGACCATTCGGGATGATGGCCAATAGATTCGGAGTAGAAGGCCATCTGGGTCATGAAACCAAAGGCTGTGGTGAAATTTGGAAATTTAAAGTGGCGTCGCAATTTTCCATCGTGCAAGGTCCACTCCGGAAGGTCGGTCAGGGCGGCTTCAAGGTCACGGGAGGTGAGAAGACTCATAGGCTATTAACTCCAATTTTAAAAAATGTTTTAGATGAGTATGATTCTAGCGAATTCGATCGATGATTTTCCGATGATTTCTCCATAATCCCTATTCCGTAATCCTCAATGACACCTGTGTACTTTTCTAAATCCCTCAAGACCGTGATCAAACTTAGCCAGTGGTTTTTCCTCGCTTGTTGCGTTGGGGCGTTAGCAGGGGTGGGATCGGCGATACTCCTCGTTGCATTGAACGGAGCGACAAAGTGGCGAGAGGCGCATGGATGGGCGATCGCGCTTTTGCCGTTGGCGGGATGGATCAGTGGGTGTATTTACGATCGGTGGGGCAAGTCGATTGAGGCGGGAAACAATCTGTTGCTGGAAGAAATCCATAATCCTACGGCGACGATTCCTTTAAGGATGGCTCCCATGATTCTGCTGGGGACGACGCTGACCCATTTATTCGGCGGGTCGGCAGGCCGGGAAGGGACCGCACTCCAAATTTCAGCTTCACTGGGAGACTCGTTAACGCGTGTTTTTCATCTAAATTCTGCCGATCGACGGGTTTTGCTGATGGCGAGTCTGAGCGGTGGAGTGGCGTCGGTGTTTGGGACGCCGTTGGCGGGGACTGTTTTTGGGCTGGAGGTGTTGACGATCGGAAGGATTCGTCATACGGCGCTGTTTCCCTGTTTGATCGCGGCAGTTGTGGGCGATCGGGTGACGGTGAGTTTGGGGCTGAGTCATACGGTGTATCGTCATGCTGCTAGTCTTCCAGACCTGACGCCAACAGTATTGGTTGCGGCGATCGCAGCGGGAATTATGTTTGGCTTGGCGGCGTTGGGTTTTGCGACGTTAACGCATTGGGTGAGCCAGGTTTTTAAATCCCGAATGGTCTATGGCCCGGAGCGGACGGCGATCGGTGGCTTAATTGTGGCTGGCATTATGCTGACGATCGGGACGACAACCTATAGCGGTCTGGGGATTTCGACGATCGTTCGCGCCTTTGAGGAGCCGTTGCCAGCCTGGGATTTTGTGGGCAAGATTGGGTTGACGGCCTTGACGATCGGATCGGGGTTCAAAGGGGGTGAAGTGACGCCGCTATTTTTCATTGGCGCAACCTTAGGCAATGCGTTGTCCAGCGTTTTAGCATTGCCGTTGCCGTTGCTGGCAGGGATGGGATTTGTGGCGGTGTTTGGGGGTGCGGCCAATACGCCGATCGCTGCAACGTTGATGGGCATTGAACTGTTTGGCGCTGAATCAGGCGTGTTTATGGCACTTGCCTGCGTCATGAGCTATCTCTGCTCCGGTCAGGCCGGAATTTATCGATCGCAGCGCCTAGAAGAATCCGGGAAACATCCCTTCTAAACCTTCGCTTCGGGCAAGATCAGCATTGCATCGCCAAAGGAGAAAAACCGATACTCCCGATCGATCGCCTCTTGGTACAGGCTTAACAATCGCGATCGACCGATGAGTGCGCTCACCAACATCAGCAAACTCGACTTGGGCAAGTGAAAATTCGTAATCATTCCATCCACGACGCGCCACTCATAGCCGGGATAGATGAACATGTGGGTCTTGCCGCAGAAAGGTTCGAGCTTGCCCGATCGCTGGGATGCGCCTTCGAGCGATCGGACGCTGGTGGTCCCGACTGCGATCACCCGGCCACCGTTGGCTTTAGTCGCCTTCACTTGTTCTACAACCTCTGGCGGCACTTCAATCCATTCGCCATGCATCTCGTGCTGGGTGATGTCTTCGGATGCGACAGGGCGAAACGTGCCGACGCCCACATGTAAGGTCACGAAGGCGCACTGGATTCCTTTGAGGGCAAGGCGATCGAATAACTCCGGCGTAAAGTGCAACCCGGCGGTCGGGGCTGCGGCTGAACCGAGCGTCTCAGCGTAGACGGTCTGGTACTGATCGGGCTGAGAAACAGACTCAGTAATGTAAGGGGGCAGCGGCATGTGACCGTAGGCGTCTATGACCGACAGCACCGACTGCCCTCCCGTCTGTTCGCCCAAAGATTCGCCCACAGATGGGTCTAAAGAGTCGCCCACGGGTTCGCCCACAGTAAATTTCAGCACGCGCCCTCCGGTGGGATCATCGCGGCGAACGACGGTAGCGCTTAACGTCGGCACATTCGGCTCGTGCGCATTGAACGTCACCACTGTGCCCGGTCGCAGCTTTCGTCCGGGCTTAACCAGCGCCAGCCATTCGTTAAACCCTAGCTCTTCGAGAAGCAAGATCTTCACCTGGCCGCCCGTCTGCTTTTGCCCAGAGAGACTTGCTGGAATGACTTTGGTCTTATTTAAAACGAGTAAATCCCCCGGCTGAAGCCACCGATCGAGGTCGTAGAAGTGTTCGTGGACGTGATCCGTCGGGTCGCACAGGACCAATAAACGAGAATGATCGCGAGGAACGGCTGGATTTTGGGCAATTCTGGCGTCTGGTAAGATGTAGTCGTAGCTGGAAAGCTGACGATCGAGATCTAGGTTCATGGCGTCGATCGAGGGGGACGGGGTGATCAATTGAAAAGTTGTAAATTTGAGTGTATGATCAAAACTGAATCTTAATAATTTCTTTATACTATAGATTCAACCTGATCGACAGTCTTCTTGAGGCATAACGCTCTCTTACGATTGGGGCATCTGCGCCACTTGGATACACATCGAATTACATATCCATCTAAGAATTTTAGCCGTTTGATTTGCAGGAGACTGTCATGGATCATCTCTATTACTTGGCGAACGCCAGCTTAACGTTAAGGATTGTAGAATTTCTACATGTCCGAAATTATTTGCCATTGCGCTTCATGACGGTGATTCATCGTTTGGATGGCTGGGTCATTCGCGTGAAATTTTCGACGCCCCTTGACGATCGGCAGATGGGAGATTTTACCGCTTTTTTAAATGAGCTAGGTATCGCCTATGAACCCAATGCTCGCGTCAGAGCGGCACTTTGGAGTTTGGAAAACGGTCAGACGCCCGTCGAGGTAATGCATCAATATCAGATTGTGGTAGTCTCGCACGGTCGCCCCGATCGGGTTGAGATTGAGGCCTTTCGAGAGCAGTTTGTGCAAGGGTTAGGCTATTGTCCTGAAACGTTGGTTTAAAACTTTAGCGCTGTGTGTCGAAGGCATTGATGATGTAGTTGACGAGGGTGAGGTCGTAGCTTCCGATCGTTCGGTTAAATCCGATCGGGTGACTTGAGTTGGGACTTCGGGTGGGATTTAGCTGCGGCGATCGGGCACGGACGAGGGCGATGTCAAAGCGGCAGTTGCGGGATTGGTGGAGCGGGTGTTTGAGCTGAAAGAGCTTGGCACTTTGGATGAGTTTATGCTGTTTGGTTCGGGTGACAGCGAGGACACCATCTTCATCGATGTTGCGAGGACTGCGGGTTTTGACTTCGATGAAAATAAGATCGCCGTCCGGGTTTAGGGCAATGACGTCAATTTCGCCGAACGTGCAGTGCCATCTTGTTGCGAGGACTTGTCCCCGTTTGCTCAACACCCACTCTGCCACCAGGTTTTCGCCCAGTTTTCCGAGATCGTCGATCGGATTCAGTGCAGATTCGTTTTGTAGATTCATGGCGGATTGCGAATGCTCACTTTAGATTGCAGCTAGGAGATTGCAGCTAGGGTACCCAAAGGTAAGGTACGATCGGAGACTGAAGGGCAGATTATTTTAGATTGCAGTATGGTGAAAATTATGATGCAGATTTTTAGACAGATTTTTAGACGGTTGATGGTGGTGGTGGCGATCGGAATGCTGCTGACGGGATGGGGCAGTGTGCCTGCTGCGATCGCTGATGATTACACGAAAGATGTGTTGATTGGGGTGGATTTTTCGGGGCGCGATCTGACGGATTCGCAGTTTAATCACACCAATATGCGGGAGTCGAATCTGAGCAATACTAAGTTGAAAGCGGTGAATATGTTTGCGGCTAATTTGGAGTTGACGAATTTGTCGGGGGCGGATTTGAGTTTTGCGACGTTGGAGAGTGCGCGGATTACAGATGCGAATCTGACGAATGCGAATCTTGAAGGGGCTTATTTGTCCAATTCTAAGCTCGATCGAAGCAAGATTGAGGGGGCTGATTTTACGGATGCGGATATTCGGGAGGATATGCGGAAGATGTTGTGTAAGACGGCGGCGGGGGTGAATCCGATGACGGGGCGATCGACTCGGGAGACGTTGTATTGTGATGAATGATGGGTTGGGTTGGTCGGGATGGGGTGGGATGGTCGGGAAGAGTGATGCGTTGCTTCGCTTAACGCATCCTACGTTGGGATTGGGATTGGGATTGGGATTGGGATTGGAGGGGTGGGTTATGTGAGGGGGGTGTTAGCGAGGTCGTTGAATTGGGTGTGGCGTTGACGATCGAGGGCTTGGATGCGTTGCTTTTCGGTGTGCATCTGCTTTTGGTAATGTTCACTGAGTTCACGATCGGTGATGAGGTCGGTTTTTTCCCAGAGGGCTTTGAAGTGCCGACTGCGTTTTTCACAGCCGATTTTTTCTAGGGTGGCGGAGGCCGATCGGATGATGAGTTCGGCGCGTTCGATGTTGATGCTGGTGGTTTCGTCGAGCTGGAGATAGCGACAGACTTGAGACATGTTGGCGGGGAATTCGGCACTGCGATCGCGCAAAATTGAGAGAAGGTCCGGCGCATCGGCGGATTCAAATTCGAGGTGAGTGGGGTATTCACGTTGGATTTCGCGGGCAAGCTGGAATAGGAATTTGGTCGGGGGATGATCGAAACCGATGTCATGCTCTTCAATGCTGTCGAGAATGGTTTCGCGATGCTGGGGCGCATGGATATAGATTCGGAGGAGCTGTTCTTCGCAGATTTCAAGCAGGCTTCGATCGCCCGGAGTCAGCCATTTGTTCGATCGGCCATGCCAGCGTTGGCCTTTGACCTGGAGCCGCAGACTTTCCTCGATTTGCCGGATGAAGCTGGGGTTGGCTTGGCCTAGAAGTTCGGCGCACTTTTGGATGTAATAGGTGCGCAGGGTGGGATTGGGCAGATTTCCTAGAAGCTTAACGATTTGCTCCGTGGCAGCTTGGGATTGTTCGGGCTGCGTCAGGTCGCGCTTCTGAATCGCCTGCTGAATTTGCCAATCGATCCACAGCGGCGCATTTTCGATCAGTTGTTCGTAGGCATCAGCAGAATTAGTTTTTAAAAAATCATCGGGATCTTTCCCTTCTGGAATATTCAAAATTCGGAGCTGCACATCGCCCCGGTAAGCCATGTCGGCCACTTGTCCGATCGCGCGTTCGGTGGCTTGCAACCCCGCTCGATCGGCATCGAAGTTAAAGATGATTCGCTTTTCGTCGGTATAGCGAGCGAGCATTTTCACTTGATACTCACTCAACGCCGTTCCCAATGACGCCACCGCTGTGTTGATTCCAGCGGCGTGCAATGCAATCACATCGAAGTATCCTTCTACGACCACTGCTCGGTTTTGACGGGCGATCGCGGTCTTAGCTTTATCGAGTCCATACAGCGTTTTACCTTTATCAAATAACTCTGTCTCCGGTGAGTTCAAATATTTGGGTTGCTCATCGCCTAGCGCTCGTCCTCCGAATCCAATCACCCGTGCCTGCACGTCTAAAATCGGAATCACTAAGCGATCGCGAAATCGATCGTAATAGCCATCGCCTTCTTTGCGTTTGACAATCAATCCTGCTTGCTCCACGAGCGACACGGGATAGTTTTTTTGATCCACAAGATAGCTATACAAGGTCGCCCAGCCGCCGGGAGCGTAGCCGACTTGAAAGATTTGGAGAATTTCGGGGCTGAATTTTCGTTCTTTTGTGACGTAATCGAAAGCGGGTTTTCCGGCGGGTTGGCGTAGGGCGTGCTCGTAGAACTTTGTGGTGATGGCGAGGATTTCGTAGAGTTGTTCGGTGGTGGAAACTTTGCGCTGGTATTCCTGAGTTTCGGCGGCGTCTAGGGTTTTGATTTGGACTTGATATTTATTCGCGAGGTCCAGCACCACATCGCCAAACGATCGCTTACCAATTTCCATCAGAAACTTAATAGAGTTTCCCCCTGCACCGCAGCTAAAGCAGTAATAAAACTGTTTGCTGGGCGAAACGCTGAAGCTGGGTTTGCGTTTGTCGTCGTGGAAGGGGCACAGTCCAACAAAATCTTTGCCTTGTTTTTTCAAGACAACATGTTCAGACACGACTTCGTAGATATCAGCGCGGTCTTTAATCGCAGCGATCGTGTCAGGGTGAAGGCGTGGGTTACTCATGAAGCACTCATGGAGCGGAGACCAGAAAGGTGCTCATAATCATAGGCGATCGATGTTAGTAATCACTATCTGCGACACACATTCCCTGACATTTAATCCCGTTGGTTGCGGTTCGTTTGCAGTGTTGGCATAGGATCTTCTCGGGTGCGGCCTCGGATGTGACTTCGGGCTGAGGGGCTGGCTTGGGGGTTGGCGTTTGCATGGGCTAGAAAATCCAGTATTGAGGCAGGGAGGTTTCGGCTATTGTGGTGCTGAGTTCGCCAAAGTTGAGCCGCATTCCGGCGCGGTGCATTCGGCTATAAAGCTGCAAGCGAGATTCTTGGGTTTTGGCGAAGGGAATCTGCATTCCCCACAGGCCGATCGCGCTCCAGGGATAGGTTTTGCGAAGGGATTTGAACCAGTAGCGGTGAATCAGGTCGGATAAAAAGGTCATGGTGGTGATGAACGAGGTGTTTGGATGAAGGTCTGTACTTGCACGTTAGTTAGCCCAGAAATCATGCAAGATACATCATTCTTATTACTCTACCGTGTAATTCACCGAAAAGGGCTGGGTGCGATCGCGGTACGGTTGATCGGATGGCTATTTTCCGATGCAAAAACGGCTGAAAATTCGATCGAGCATGGATTCGGTGACGTCTTCGCCAAGGATTTCGCTGAGGGCTTGGGTTGCGCCTCGAAGATCTATTGTCCAGAAGTCGAGGGGGAGTTGGTTTTGGATGGTTTCTTTGACTTGTTCGAGGGCGATTTTGGCGCGGGTGAGGGCGGCGCTTTGGCGTTGGTTGATGGCGAGATCGAGGTTGGTGGCTTGGGTTTTGTTTTGATGGATTTGTTGGAGGATTGCGCGTTCGAGATCGGGGATGCCGATGTTTTTTTTGGCGATCGTTTGGACGATTTGGGGGGATGGGGGGGGGGGAATGATGCGTTGCTTCGCTTAACGCATCCTACGTCGGAGGGTTGGGGGGTTTGGAGGGTGATGGCTTGGATGAGGGGGGTGGGATCGGCGATGTCGATTTTGTTGATGACGAAAATGTGGGGTCGATCGCTGATTTGTTCGTAAATGGCGGTGTCTCCATCGGTCCAACCTTGATCGGCTGCGAGGGTAAATAAAACTAAATCGGCGGTTTGGGCGACGGCTCTCGATCGCTCGACGCCAATGCGTTCAACCACATCCTCTGTATCGCGGATTCCGGCGGTGTCTAAGACTTGGACGGGGATGCCACCGACGACGAGCTGCGATTCTACGACGTCGCGGGTGGTTCCGGGAAGGTCAGTCACGATCGCCCGATCGCTTTGGCTCCACGCATTCAATAGGCTCGATTTCCCGACATTCGGACGACCGACGATCGCTACCTTGAGTCCCGATCGCAACAGTTCACCTCGATCGGCGGTGGCGAGTATTTGGGTCACTTGCTCAATCACGGCGTCAATGCTCGATACTATTCGATCGTCGTACAGCGGCGGCAAATCGTCCGCAAAATCAATCCGTGCTTCGACTTCTGCCAAAATATCTAGCGCAATGCCTCGCAATTCCCGAATCGGTTGCGCCAATTTTCCCTGGATTCCCGCTAGAGCCGTAGTAGCCGCCTGTGCCGATTTCGACCCAACTAAATCCGCGATGCTCTCGGCCTGAGTCAAGTCAATCCGCCCATTCAGAAAGGCCCGCAGCGTAAATTCTCCTGGCTGCGCTAAGGTCGCACCTGACTCGATGCATACCTGCAACACCTGCTGCACCGCCATTATTCCGCCGTGGCAATGGATTTCGATGACGTCCTCGCGGGTATACGATCGCGGTGCCAACATGATCATAAGCAGCGCTTCGTCAATGACCCTCTTCGTTTTCGGATGACGCACGTAGCCATACAAAATCCGATGACTCTCCCACGCCTGAGTTCCCGGCGCATCAAACACCCTCCGCGCAATAGACAAAGCCTTTTCCCCAGACATCCGCACGATGCCTACGCTTCCCTGCTGCGGAACAATAGCGGTGGCAATGGCAACGATGGTGGCAGACTGCATAAAATTTCTAAGGACAACACTTAAGTACGGCAAGTTCCTATCCTAGTACTACTGAGCGTAAATTGAGACTTGTATTAAAACTCATTAGGTTTGGGGCAGGCATGGCCATGCCCCTACAGATCTATGTGCCAGAGTCCGGATTTCAGAAATTGTAGGGGCATGGCTCGCCGTGCCCCAAACCCAACGAGGAGGAGTTAAATCGCTAGGTTGCTTAGGCCCAAACCGACTGACATCAGCACTTAGAGAGAGATCCCCTCAAGTTCAGCAAAACAATACGAAACTCACCGCATTTTTAAACCATCCGTAAATACACAGGGATTCTATTGTCGTCTGCAATACCCAAGGCTATAGTAGATGCATGGAAACACGGAGACGATCGAACTGAAACACACTCGTTTCAACGGTCTTCTACAGGACTTTTTTCTACACTCATTTACCTAGGACTCATTCATGAACGCTAAGACCTTAGTGACAATTGTTACCAGCACCGTCATTCTTTCCGCCCTCAGCACACTGAACGCGCAATCTGCAAAAGCCATAGACTTTGGCACTTCTTGGGATACTAATTGCGTCGGCGGTACGGGTGCGGGTTCTTGCTCCCTGCAAAACCTCGTCAACAGCATCACGACCGCTGGCCCGACCATCAACACCACCAACGACTCCGGAGCACAGACCTATACCTCCGCAGGCGGCACTACCACTGGAAGCTACCTGTTCTCGATCGCAGGCTATGCGGCGAACAACACGTTTGGTCTATACAAACTAAGCGACCCAAACACCAAGATCGAACTCTTCGGTGGAGTGACGTCTGGCATCACCGCAGGCGCAAAAACCATGGTGAATTTCCTCGCCAATGGCTCCGTCCAAGTCGGCAATAGCATTGTCCAAAACTTCGGGAGCCAGTACGGGTTCTATCTCAATCGCCAAAGCCCTGACGCCTTGACGGTGTATTCCCAAAACAACCTCAACGCAGGGTCCGCTCAGCAAATGGTGGCCTACAAAGGGAATGGCCAAACTCGCCTAAACATCGGCGGCACCGATACCCTATTCGACAAAAATTCTGTTGTTCTGGGCTTTGAAGATCTACGTCTGAACGAAGGCGATCGAGACTACAACGATCTCGTGGTTTTGGTTTCCGGCGTCCAGGATAGCAAAAACGTCCCTGAACCCATGGCGTTGCTCGGTTTAGCCGCAGTTGGCGCAGCAGGGGTTCTCCGCCGCCGCACCAAAATGGCTTAATTCTTCACGCCCCGTTCCCATCTTGTCCGACAATAGAGGTTCCATGCGCGAAACTTTAAAACGGACACGATGAGAAAGCTAATTCGGGGCTTGCGAGAATTTCAGTCGAGTTACTTTGCGAGTAACCGGGATTTGTTTGAACAATTGGCGCAAGGGCAACACCCAAGCGTCTTGTTCATTACCTGTTCAGATTCTCGGATTGTGCCGAGTTTGATTGTGGACGCGGATCCCGGTGATTTATTTGTGATTCGCAATGCGGGAAACATTATTCCAGCCTTTGGGGCAGCGAATGGGGGGGAAGGTGCGGCGATCGAATATGCCATCCATGCCCTAAACATTGAACAGGTCATCATCTGCGGTCACAATCACTGCGGAGCGATGAAAGGGTTGCTCCAGCTCAACAAGCTCCAAGAAGACATGCCCCTGGTGTACGACTGGCTTAAGCACACCGAAGCCACCCGCCGTCTTCTGAAGGAAAACTATAGCCATTACGAAGGCGAAGAACTTGCTGACATTGCGGTTGCAGAAAATATCCTGACCCAAATCGATAATTTGCGGACTTATCCGGTAATTCGATCGCGGATGCACCAAGGCAAGCTCAATATCTACGGCTGGATTTACGAAATCGAAACGGGCGAAATCCTAGCCTACAATCCTGACAGTCACGCCTTCGAGCCACCCCAGAGCCACATTTACCCTGAAGACCGCAAAAAAGCCCGAGAAATCCGTCCCGGCGGTTTTGATCACACCAACGTCCCCCCGATCGTCGCTAGCAGCAGCACGCCCAAAAGTACAACAAACAGCCAATCCAGTGCTGGGCTACATGCAAGTTGGCTCACCCCTGAACAATCCGATCGGATTTATCGAGGAACGGCGAAGTAGTTACAGTAAGAAGATTCTCCTCGTTAGGTTTGGGGCACGGCATGGCCATGCCCCTACAGTCTCTTGA
>JAYUJY010000229.1:0-3290 GCA_043764895.1 Synechococcales cyanobacterium
TTGCCAATGCGACCTACCATCACCACACCCGAACAGCGCGACGACAGCAACATCGTATCCACCATCCCTAAAGTCGGTGGCGCATCGATAATTACCAGATCGTAGGCTTTCTCAAAGGTGCTAATCAAGCGACGTAGGCGTTGGGAACTGAGGAGCTTTGCCGGATCAACCGATCCTGTTCCCGCCGTCAGCACCGCTAAGTTCCCATACTCTGATTCATCGGTATTGTTCTGAATCAGGGGAATCGGGCTATTGTCGGCGAGAAGATTTGCCAATCCCACGGTGTTTGGTAAACCCAACATGGTATGCAAACTGGGCGATCGCAAATCACCATCAATTAGCAACACTCGACGATGCAACCGAGCCGCACTAATCGCCAACCCCAACGCAAACGTTGATTTACCTTCGCCCGCTAATGCTGATGTGATCACAATGGACTTTATGGCACCATCAGAATTGAGAAGCTGAAGGTTTTGGTACACCAAATCCAACGACTCCCGGAACGGTTGCCAATGCACAAACTGATTTATCAACGGTTGAGAAGGCGTTTCAGACCTGCCAAAGGGAGTCCGAGACGGCACTTTAGGCAGATCCGCATAGCTCGGAACCATCCCCAACATCGGCACCGGGAGCTGACGCTTGAGATCGTCCGACGAATGCACCGCATCATCCGCACTTTCGCGAGCAAAGGCCACAATGCCACCTAGGAAAAGTCCTGCGATCGCCCCGAGGAGAAGACTTTGCGTCGCCGGAGCATTGGTTTTGATACCGAGCTGCGGTTCTTCCACAATTCGCCAATCCACCCCGCCCCGCGCAATCTCTAGGCCCAGTTCTTGACGGGACTTTTGGAGTTGGCGCAGGGTTTCGCGGTTTAGCTCCACCTCAGGTTCTAGCCGTCCATACTCCGCCAGAATCTGCGGAAACCGCTTCAGATCCTCCCGCAGGATTTGGACGTTTTGAGCCAGCCCCGCGTACCGCGCTTCCGCCGCCTGCTTGGCCACACCCGTCTCCGTGAGCTGCGTCGTCAAGGCCACATCCTGCGGCGTCAACTGTCCCGCCGATAGCAGACTATTGCCACTTCCGGCAGACACTCCTTCACCCAAGACCCGAGACGCCTCCACTTGAAGAAGTCCCATTTGCTTTTGACGCTGGTCCAAGATTTGCTGCACAAAGGGCGTATCGTCCTTGAACCGCAGGCGTTGTTGAACGAGTGCTAGCTCCGTTTTTTGGATTTCACTCAACAGCGACTGATAGCGAGTGGATTGGGTCAGGCGCGACATCACCGACGTTTGGGCCGGACTTGCTGGCAGACTTTGCTGAAGCGCATCATATCGACTGCTCAACTCACGAATTTGGTTTTCACTGGTTTGCAGTTCCTGCTGCGCCTTCCCATATTGATCGGTTTGACGGGCCGCCTCCAGTTTCGGATCGATGAGTTCCTGGCCCCGACGGAATTCCTTGAGTTTGGCCTCCGATCGTTGGAGTTTTGCCTCGATCGTCGGAATCTGTTGATTAATGAACCCCAAACCCTTACTCAGTCGTTGTTTTTGTTCATCACGGTTGTATTCCAGATACACGGCTTGCAGCGCACTCAGAACCTTTTGAGATTTTTCAGCCTTATCTGATTGATAGGTCACTTGAAAAATCTTAGTCGGTTCACCCGTCTTCTTCGCCGATGCCGAAAACTGAGAGACCACTAGATTTTGTTTAAATGCCGCAACGCTTCCGGGGTTGTCGGGATTATATTCTGGATACTCCGATCGCAAATTCTTCATCGCCTTCTTAATGAGTCCAGAACTCTGCAAGAAGCTAATTTGAGTTGCAGAATCGACCTGAAAGTTTTGGTCTAGAACTTCATCACTTTGCTTACCTGCGGTCTGAGATTTAGCTTGATAAATGGATTCAATTAAGACCTGCATCCCGCTGACATAAGTCGAAACCTGCCGCACACTCATCACCCCCGAAATAGCCAACCCACTAATCACACCGATCATCAACCAGTGTTTTCGACGCATCACTGCACTAAAAATTTGACCATAGCCGAGTTCTTTTTCAGGAGGAGCCGAGGGTCGCATTGGAATCGAAAATTGTGGAGAAACCATGGGAGAAAACCAAGTTAAAGAGTGAGCAAAGCTAAGACGGGTGAGATGAGAATTGAGAAGTGGGAATTGAGAAGCGAAGAGTCTAGACGAGCAAGGGGAGTTTTTCCATGACTTTATCGACTTGGGCAAAGAAGGCTTTTTCGGAGAAGTGATCGACGGCGTGGTCTCGGATTTTGGCATAGTCCCAATCGATCGATTGGCCCTTAATCAAAGCCGCTTGCAACGACTCTGGAGCTTGACGACGGAAGAACAACCCCGTTACTCCGGGGACCTGTGTATCTAGTACTCCACCAGCACCGTAGGAAATTACGGGAGTTCCGCTGGCATTGGCTTCGATCGGTACTAGGCCGTAGTCTTCAAGCGCGGCGACGATGACCGATTTGGCATTGGTCATTAGGCTTTTACGTTCGTTGTCGCTGACATGACCGAGAAACTCGATGTTGCTCATAGCTTGAGCTTTGAGCTTGTCGCGTTCTGGACCTTCGCCCGTAATTTTGAGATTCCAGCCCAACCAATTGAAGGCTTCTACAATGACGTCCAATCGCTTGTAACTAATCATCCGAGCTGAGGCTAAGTAATAGTCTTCTTTTTGATCAGAAAACTTAAACTGACTGGTCTCAATGGGATAGTTAATCACCATCGCATTTTTGTTATAAATCGTCCGAATCCGCTGGGCAACGGTGGTCGAATTGGCAATATAAAGATCTGGCTCTTGGGCATATTTCAAATCTTGCTCACGCATGACCCGAAAGATTTTTTCAATAAAGGGATAGAAGTTTTGATAATCGCCATATTCACGCAGGTAGGTCTGGGTGTCCCACAGAAAGCGCGTAACGTTATGACAGAAACAAATATGATAGGCATCCGATCGTTTCCGAACGGCCTTGGCAAAGCTCGTGCTGCTACTAATAATTAAGTCATAATCCTGCAAATCTAACGCGCGAAAGGCCGGGTAATAAAAAGGAGCCATCAGGCGAAAGTACTTCTTAGCCCCCGGCACATTTTGCAGCACCGTGGTCTTCACAAGTCGATCGCTGAGGTCAATTGTTTTGTCAGGGTTGTAGAGCGACGTAAAAACATCAGCCTCCGGAAACCGTCGGCACAACAGCTCAAAAACCCGTTCTGCGCCCCCGCGTTGGGTCAAATAATCGTGAACGAGTGCGATCTTCATGGGAAGCTACCAAATTT
>JAYUJY010000230.1:0-13616 GCA_043764895.1 Synechococcales cyanobacterium
TTTACCTTTTTTGATCCCGTTCTTACGGATATGACTCGATTCACATTCAGGGCATTTCATCAGGATTCACCTTAACTCATACACTAATTATGCAACGCCCTTTTGTGCTCGCTCGGGAAAGGTCGAACTCAGGTCGGCCAAAATATGCCAGGGCACCGCAATCACCATGCCACTGCTCTGCTGTCGGGTGATTTCCAAGGTCTTGGAGGAGTAAAGGGCATCGCCTGCAACGATCGGGAGTTTGAGGGCGTTGGCGGTGATGACTTGGAGGGCGCGATCGAGGCTGTCAGTGCTTCCGGCCAGAAGGATGTGGTCTGCGCCCTTTTGAGTGGCTTGTTCGAGGGATTGGGCGGCGCTGAAGTTGGGGCTGGAGATATCGACTTCAGTGATGACCCGACCGTTATTTTGAGTGAGGTTATTTGTAAATTCGGTCTTCAGTGATTTGCTGTATTCGCTTTGAGAATTAAAGAAGACAACGGCGGTTTTACGGTTTTGTTTGAGAACGTGGGCGGCGAGGGTTTTCCCAGCCACGGCATCACTCGGAATCGTGCGAAAAACGTAGGGACTTTTATTGGATAGTTGGACGGCAGAACTGACGGGTGAGATGGCGACCAGCTTTCCTGGACCATAGATTTCGGCGGTCGCCAAGGTGGTCCCACTCGATACATGGCCAATCACCCCTAGCACCTCTTTGTCACTCACCAGCGATCGAGCGACGTCTTTTCCAGTATTAGCCTTATCGTTATCAACGACGACGGCGTAAACAATCTTATTTCCATTCACGCCGCCATTGTCATTAATTTCCTGCTGTGATTGCGCCACGCCGCGCAGAATTTCTTTAGACATACCGATATCACTTTCGCCAGGAATCACAACTGCGAGTTTGAAATATTTTCCAGATAAGGCGATCGCGTTGTTCAAATAGATTCGTGCCTCTGGATCATTTGTTGTTGTGTTTAGTGATGCTTTTAGGCTCGTTTGAGCGTTGGTGTAATCTTTCTGCTGGATGGCGGCGATTCCGGCTTGTTTGTCCGGTGTGGTGGTGTCAGTGATGATCAGACGATCGCCCACACTGGCTTGGGATGGTTTGGCTTCGGGGGCTGACGCGCAGCTTGGCAATAAGGCCGCGATGAGAAATAGGGGAAGAAAAAGATTGAGTTTTAACATGACACGATCGCCCAGAACTACGAGATGCCTTTAATGTATCAGGGTGATCGGTTGGGATTAGTTCAACTTAGGGTTCACAAGTAGCGCACTGTTGGTTCATTAGAAAAACCGAATCGTTAGGGGATAGCGAAAACTCTGACCTTTACTCGCCGCGATCGCACCGAAAATAGGGGCGAGTAATCCAAGTAAGAGAAAAAATGGAACTAAGATAAATCCGACGAGAAGGAGACAGAGAATGATAACGACAACGCTATAAATGCAGTAAGAAATTATAAAATTTACAATTTCTTTGCCATTCTCATCAACAAATGAATTATGGTCCCGACCGTACACCCACATCGCGATCGGAATCACCATTCCGCCGTAGGGAACCAAGTATCCTCCGAACTGTGATAGGTGCATTACGGTGGTGTAGGTGCTGGGCGTCATGCCGAACAGGTCGGGAACGGAGGGATTCTCGGGGGCTTTTAACGCGCTATCTTGTTTGAGCAATCGTTCCTTTGCCGCTCTGAATTCTTCCCGGTTCAGTGCGCCTTCTTCGTAGAGTTGGTTGAGCTTGGCGAGTTCGTCAGAGAGCATGGTGATAGATCCTTCGGGGAATGCCGATCGAATGACTGACTTGAGTCCTACTGGGGTATACAAGCACGCGCGATCGAATTCCCGATTTTCTAATTAGGTTTAGGGCACGGCATTGCCACGCCCCTACAACACTCGGGAAAGACAGATCTGTAGGGGCATGGCTTGCCGTGCCCTAAACCCAACCGTGCCCCAAACCCAACGAAGAAGCAATCCTCACATAGGTCTTGACGACAACGCTAAACGGCAACCGGGTGCTTTGCAAACAGCTTCAAAATCCGATCGGCCATCAGATCTGGCGTCAACTGATGATCCACCTTCGACTCCTCTGCCGTCGCATGTTCCACCAAGACATCCCCAATTCCAATGCGCAAAACAGGCACCAAAATCTCAGCGTCCAATAGCGACTCCGCAATAGCACTCCCAAATCCTCCCATGCGACAGCCTTCTTCCATCGTCACCACCCGGCCAATGCTGCGCGCCAACGGATGAATCAACGCCTGATCCAAGGGCTTACAGAATCGGGCGTTCACCACCGTTGCCTGGACGCCGTGCTCACTGAGGATTTCCGCCGTTTGCATCGCGGGATAGACCATGGATCCATAGGCACAAATCAGCACGTCATCCCCCTGGCGCAGGATTTCACCCTTGCCGATTTCTAGAGCCTCCCAGCCTTCTTCCATTAGGGGTGCGCCATAGCCATTGCCCCGTGGATATCGCATGGCGATCGGACCCATATGCCTAATGCCCGTCACGACCATGCGTTGCAGTTCCGCTTCGTCTTTCGGAGCCATGATTGTCATGTTAGGAATCATCCGCAGGTAGGCAATGTCGTACATCCCTTGGTGGGTGGGACCATCGACGCCCACGATTCCGGCTCGGTCCATGCAGAAGAAGACGGGAAGATTTTGGATGCAGACATCGTGGATGATCTGATCAAAAGCCCGTTGCAAAAACGTTGAGTAGATGGTTGCGACCGGACGCATTCCCTGAGTTGCTAATCCAGCGGCTAAGGTAATAGCGTGCTGCTCGGCAATACCCACATCAATGTACTGATCAGGCACTCGTTTTTGGAAGATGTCTAGCCCCGTTCCCGTAGACATGGCGGCTGTAATTCCGATGATGCGTCGATCGTGTTCGGCCAGCGTAGACAGCGTATCTCCAAAGACTTTCGAGTAGCTCGGAGGCTTGGGTTTGCTGGAGGGATTTGCTTTTCCTGTGGTGAGATTAAAGGGGTTTTGGGCGTGATAGCTGACTTGATCTTTTTCGGCGATCGCATAGCCTTTGCCCTTGGTCGTTGCCACATGAACGATCACTGGACCTGTATGCTTATGAGCCTCTTTGAAAGTCGCGATCAGATCGACCAAGTTGTGACCATCCACCGGACCCATATATGTAAAGCCCAGTTCTTCAAACACCGCCCCCACTTTCGGCACCGCTAACCGCTTCATCCCTTCCTTCACCCGGCTGAGTTCCGGCGAGAAGGGTAAGTTTTTCACTTGGTCTTCGATGTTGTCACTGAGAAACTGCATCGGCGCACTGAGACGGAGCTTGTTCAGATACCGAGGAATCGCCCCAACGTTGGGTGAAATCGACATTTCATTGTCATTCAAAACCACGAGGAGATTGGTCTTGGGCAAATGTCCGGCGTGATTGATCGCTTCAAGAGCCATGCCGCCTGTCAGCGATCCGTCGCCAATCACCGCCACGCACTTATGGTTTTCACCTTTTGCATCGCGGGCGAGGGCCATTCCTAGGGCAGCAGAAATACTGGTCGAGGCGTGACCTGCTCCGAAGTGGTCAAACCGACTTTCTTCTAGGTTGAGATAGCCCGACAGACCGTCTTTTTGGCGAATGGTGCTGAACTGGTGATAGCGTCCAGTGATGAGCTTGTGGGGATAGGCTTGGTGACCCACATCCCAGACCACTTTGTCGGTGTCGAGATCGAGAGTTTGGTACAGCGCCAGCGTGAGTTCGACTACGCCGAGTCCAGGTCCTAGGTGTCCCCCAGTGGCCGAGACGGTCTGAAGGTGTTTGTCACGGATCTGTCGAGCGACATCTTGTAGCTCCTTAATAGACAGTCCGTGTAACTGATTAGGATGGGTCAGTTCACTCAGATGCATGGCATGTCCTTTTGATTGGCTCGTTTGATAGATTCTATCTCTCAACTGTAGTTCATCAGAGGGCGAGATATGGGCGAGAACGATGCATTTCTCAACCCTAAGACCCTGATAGCATTAAGATGTGCAAAGATAAACGCTGTTTTAGTGAGGTCGATGATGGGTTTACCGATGATTAAGTCGATGGTTAAAGCAAGTGCGCTGGTGGGATTGAGTTCCGTTTCACTACTGGGTCTCGGCACCATTTCGCCCGCCCAAGCCAATGAGTATCAATCTTGCAGCGCGAGTCTGACGGGGGTGAAGCTCGATCGATTGTCTGTCGCCCAAGGCTGCGCTGAAGCGTTGCATCCGCAGGACGTTGGCACCTGCGTTGTGCAGATTGTGAATGACAAGTCGGTCAATAGCAAAATTGTTAACCTGGATGCGCTTGATGCCTGCCGTCGGGTCCGTCGCCCGCTTGAACTAGCGACATGTGTCACGATGATTCACCAGTCCACTGAAGCGATGCCGCTCAGCAATGATGGCTCGAAGCGGGTGTTAGATAGCTGCCGGAAGAGTCTGCTGCCTGAACGCTATGGTCGGTGCGTGGTGGGATTCCGAGATAATCCGCTGCAAAAAACAATTGTCGATCCTGCAATGACCGATCGAACCCAAGAATTAGATGGTCTCAATACCTGTCTGGATGCAACGGATTACCGAAAGGATATCAAGTTGATTCCTCTGTCTGAAGTCATCACTCCCGCAACTCCTACCCCGACGATGATCAATCCACCTTACACGTCACCTGTTATTCCCATGCCAATGCCCACACCCACACCGCAAATTATTCCTCAGCAGTTCTAAAAACTCAGGGAATAGGCGGTTTGATTTAGAAGTCCGATCGGTTGTAAGGATACGATCGATCGGCTTTTAATAGGTTGGTGTAGCTCTATACCGCGAACGAAGAACCCATGAAAAATACCTCAAAAACCGATTGGAAGAGGGTTGATGCCTTAACAGAGGAAGACATCGATACTTCAGATATTCCCCCTTTAGGTGAGGAGTTCATGGAAACGTCCCGCTGGTGGAAACCTGGGACACCCTCAAGCGTTCTACTCGATTTAGATCCAGCGACGTTTGCCTGGTTCCAAAATCAGGGGTCCGATTACGAAAAACAGATGGCCGCAGCATTACGCTCCTATGCAACAACCCATCAATCTGAGTGTTGACGGCAATATCGATGCGCCTCAACTTGGTCAGTACAGGCACGTTTGATCCAATCTTGGCGAGTGAGGCTGTTTTGTGTGTATTTCATTGAGAATTTTGAATCAATGATTTTAGGAGCCGATCGCTCAAACTCCAATTGTGCAGATACTCACCTTAACAGGGTTCCCCTTACCTCTTAACCGATACTTTGAATAGTTCCGGTGCAGAGCGGTTATTAGCCCTCGCTTTCATCATAGCAATTCTCGTTTTTTCAGTTTAGCCGTAGCATCTTCAGCAGCTTGTTTTTCTGCATCCTTTTTACTACGACCTTTACCTTCACCGTAGAGTTCACCATCCACATAAACCCTAGAAAAAAACTCTGGAGCATGATCTGCTCCACCTAATTTTTCTGTGGCATACTTTGGAGGAGTCTTTGCCCCGTTCGCCTGCGCGAGTTCCTGAAACTTATTTTTTGAGTCTATGTTTGAGCGAATCACCATAACTTCTTCAGGAACAGAGTCAAATAGTTGTTCTACTAAAGGACGCAGTGCTTCCATGTCATGTTTGTTATCTAAATAGTAAGCCCCAATGACTGCTTCAAAAGTGCTGCTAAGAAGATTTGGATTATGATAACCACCCTCACGGATTGCACCTTGCCCTAGTCGCATCCTGAAATCCAATCCAACTTCGATAGCAAATCTAGCTAGTTGTTTTTCGTCTACAAGAGCTGCTCGTCTTCTTGTCATTTCATCTTCTCCCATTTCAGGATCAACCTGATACAGGTATTCACCGCTGATGAAATTGAGAATTGCATCACCAAGAAACTCTAGCCGCTCATTATCTCCACCCTCGCTAGGATTTTCATTGATATATGAGCGATGAGTTAGAGATCGACGCAGAAGCTTCTCATCGTTAAATGTCAAGAGTTTGTGCATCTTTACTTCACCAAATTAATCAAAGACTGGTTTGGATGTTCAAACGAACGCGCAGGTGGATAAAAGTTGTTTCCACGGGAGTTGTTGCATGGAAAACAAGCTAACCACAAGTTTTTCAGAGAATTGGAACCTCCCTTGCTTTTGGGTATTAGATGGTCAAGGGTCAGATCCTCGGCAGGAATGTAACACTTGCAGTGCCAACAGCGCGAGCCATGGATTTTGATGAGTTCAGCCTTCTTATTTTGTTTTTGCTTAGAATTCATGGTGAATTTCCTTTACTACAGGTTTAGTAGCATCGGAACATCAGGAACAGTCAGCAAATCCTCCACTGATGTGAGAAAATACTAACTTTTCACCTACTGGTAAACGTCTCAAGCTCACTATCTCTAAGCCTCACACCAGCGCATATCTAGTATGCTGAACCAGCGTTCACCCGAAATAAAATCCTTTATCTCAAGAAAACACCAAACCAGAATACTGGATATGCGCTGACCTGAGGACCAAAGATAGTGACCATGAGACGAGCATCTAGGTATTGATATTCGTCTGGCTTACTAAATAGAAACATAGCTAACTCTGATTGTCAAGATGCTATCTGCGAAATCGATTAGCTAACCATACTCAACAGTCATCAGAATGCTTCAAAACCCAGCAAACAGCCGATCGCACCCCCTCAATCCCAAACTTTCTCAAAAAACGTCCGGAAAAGCAGCAAAAGGGTCTGTATTAGTGTTCAGTAACGAAAAATGCGCAATAAAAAAGCAGTCCCTACCCGGTTTGGACTGCCCTTGTGCTAGACAATTAGCTTCTCAATCTGTATGAATAATGCCTCAAAACCAGGAGGAGGAACATCCACCTTAAGGAAGATACTCAAAAACGGTCCGTCTTGCAAGACCCTAAGTCTTGATCCAATCCGGCTCTAACCCTGTTCTGCCTCAATGGCTAGGGCGATCGCCTCAGGATAAATCCGGTGTTCTTGCACTTGAATGCGCTGCTGAAGGTCCCAAAGCTGGTCTCCCACTGCGATCGGTACCGCTGCCTGCATCAAAATCGATCCGCTATCGACTTCCTGCACAACATAATGCACCGTGCAGCCCGTAATCTTCACCCCCGACGCAAACGCCTGCTCAATGGCCTTTCCACCTTTAAAACTGGGCAACAAACTGGGGTGAATATTTAAAATCCGTTTCGGAAATGCTTCGATCAGCACGGGCGTCACGATGCGCATCCATCCCGCCATCACGACCCACGTTATCTCGTACGCTTTTAGGACAGTCACGATCGCCCCATCAAGCGATTCCCGGCTCTCATAGTCCCGGTGATTCAGCAAGACCGCTGGAATGCCAAGCTGCTGCGATCGATTCAGTACCTTAGCTTCAGGATTGTTATAAATAACCACCGCAATCTCTGCATTCAGCGATCCGGCTGCAATGGCCGCTGCGATCGCCTCAAAGTTACTGCCACTCCCCGACGCCATCACGCCGAGCCGAACCCGAGGCAAACTCCCGTCCGAACGTTCACCCTTCATCGCCCTCAGCGGCGGCGACACCAAAGCCCACATCTCCATAAAACCTACGTCTCCACGACAAACCCAAGAGGATTATAGTGATAAAGTAGCGGCCAATACGCTTCTTCCCTCGACTCCCAAATCGCCATGTCCCAGAAGATCGCCACCTTCTATAAGTTTCTCACCCTAGACCCCACCCCCCTGCGATCGCAACTCCTTAGCGCCTGCCAAACCTTGGACCTCAAAGGCACGATTCTACTGGCCCCTGAAGGCATCAATGCAACCCTCAGCGGTCTGCCCAACAATTTAGACCAATTTCTCACCGATCTCCGCCGAGATTCTCGGTTTGCTGATTTAGACGTCAAATATTCCTTCACCGATCGCACGCCCTTCGATCGGCTCAAGGTCAAAATTAAGACTGAAATTGTGACCCTTGGGCGACCCGATATCAACCCCGCTGAGCGATCGGGCATCTACGTCACGCCCCAAGACTGGAACGCCTTGATTAAAGCCGAACCCGATCTTGTCATCATCGACACCCGCAAAAGCTTTGAAATCTCCACCGGAAGCTTTGAAGGAGCCGTTGACCCCAAAATCTCAAGTTTCCGCCAGTTCCCCACCTACGTCGAAGCCCATCTCGACCCCCAACAGCACAAAAAAATCGCCATGTTCTGCACGGGCGGTATTCGCTGCGAAAAAGCCTCAGCCTACTTACTTGACCAAGGCTTTGAGACCGTGTATCACCTGCAAGGCGGGATTCTAAAGTATCTCGAAGAAATTCCGCCCGAAGATAGCCTATGGCAGGGCGAATGCTTCGTATTTGATCAACGGACGGCGGTTCAGCAGGGTGATAAAGACGACAGAATTGAAGACGGCAGCTTTATCACCTGCCTTGCCTGCGGCGATCCGCTGTCGCTTGACGATCAAGCCTCGCCGAAGTATCACACTGGACTCACCTGTCCTCACTGCTACGATCGCCTCACGCCCGAGCAGCACCGGAGCAACCAAGAACGCCTCAAGCAGCGCCATTTGACCCTGAAACGATCGGATCAGAATCACTTTTATTCAACCGATCGCACGGCCATTTTCTAGCCAGTCAAAAATTTCGTTTAGCTCTGAAAGCGAGACTAACCCGTACTGCCACAGGACCATGGGAATTAGGCTTGGGATATCTTTAGAGCGCTGAAGAGCCAATGAGATAGACGCTGAAGGGAGCGATAACTCGTCACGTAAAAATCGAATCAGCGGATGATTAGTAAATTCCATCAATAGAACCTTCCCTGCAATCTGTAAAACATGATTTATAAAAATCGATCGGTGCTATTGAAGTCTGACTCTATAGGAGCAAAACCCTTGTAGCTGTTACTTGTCGCTATTAGGCGTGACTATTAAAACAATGACTCAAAAGCCATTTACTTTAGAACTAGTCTATGTCCCGATCGCTCTAGCTCTCTCTCTCATCAGGAGTAGACTTTATTCTCAACCTAGCAAATACGGTGAATTGCCTTGACGAGTTGCTTTAAAGGGACATTGGACTCGAATTGAGCATTATTATGCCCCAGATATCTATAAATGCCACACTTTTTTATAGTTTCCTTAGGTTTGATCCCCGCATCCGGGATCGCAGCCCGAAAATCTCAGCTATCGTCCGGGAACATCAGGCTGGAATCTCAGGATGAGCGCCACGATCGCGCTAGGCAACACGATGGCAAATAGGGCGATGGCGTCACTCCCTGGGATTGGAAATGCAGGCATGACGTACTTGATTCCCAGGGCGATCGTCGTGGAAAGCCCCATGACCTTGAGGACGACTCCTATCTCTTGACGAATACTGGACGATCGATCGGACGGAGGATGATCCTTCATAAGGGTGATCCTGCATGGTGCAGTGCTGTTGTAAAAAATTTCATATATAAAGATCTCATGTAAAAAATCTCATCAAAGCGCGACGATTCAGGAGAAGCAATGACATCATAGAAGACGACCGACTGCCTTCCCCATTCTTTGTTATCTAACATTATGCAAACCTCAGCGCAAATGACCGCCGACCAAGACGTCCTAGTCCTAGATCCCAACAGCACCCCCGTTATGGAAATCAACCTCATTGAAGCTATTGAGACGGTCATCGACAGCCTTGACAGCCACAACTCCGCCATGGTCAGCCACGCCAACAAGGGCAACCTCTGGAAGTTCCAGTACGGCAGCGTCGAAGTGTTTGTCCAATTGACAGGCACCCATCAGGATGACGATGTGCTAACGGTTTGGGCCAAAGTTCTCACCCTTCCGGTCAAAAATGAAACTGCGCTTAACCGGAAGCTCCTAGAACTGAACTGGAGTACGACCTTCGAGGCTCGGTTTGCGATTACTGAGGGCAGTGTCATGGTGATGACCACCCGATCGGTGGCTGATCTTTCGCCAGCGGAAATTTCGAGGGCCATTACCATTGTTGCGGGAATTGCGGATGAGCAAGATGATCCGTTGCAAGCTGAGTTTGTCCCTGCGTGAATTTAAATCCCCTTTGGCAGCGTCTCCCGCTGACTTGCGGCGACGGCTTGACCAATATGGCCCTAGATGAGGCGATTTTTCAGTCGGTGGTGGCAGGAGACCGTCTGCCTGTGCTGCGGTTTTATACGTGGGAGAGACCGACGATTTCGCTGGGGTATCATCAACGAACCTATCCGCCGCATTGGGATACGCTTCGCTGGGACCCGGACGGTCAGACGCAGGATGGTCAAGTCATCGATCGGGTCCATCGTCCGACGGGAGGCCGCGCTGTTTTGCATCAGGGTGATTTGACCTATGCCCTGATTGCACCAGGGTTTAGTTCCAGTCGATCGGAGGCTTACGGGCAAATTTGTGAATTTCTAATTCAGGGCTGGCGATCGCTGGGTGTGGAGCTTCATTACGGCTCTCCCAAGCGAGGCTACATCCAAAATCCCAACTGTTTCGCAACGGCAACGGGCGCCGATCTGGTCCTAAGCAACGGCAGCAAATTCATTGGCAGCGCCCAGAAGCGATCGGGTGATGTGATTTTGCAGCATGGGTCTATGTGTTTAAACCCTGACGATCGGTTGTGGCGTCGGGTTTTCGAGACGGAGACACCGGAGATTCCGACATCTGTGAGGCGTGAGGGGACGAGTCGGATTATTGAGGCATTGAGCCAAAGTGCGACGGAGGTGTTTGGAATACGCTGGGCTTAAAGATTGGGCTTAAGTAGTGAGTGTAGGTCTTGGGTGCATTATGTCCTGAACACTCAATAAAAAAGGGAGCCGCGATCGACGTCCCTCCTTCCAAGCAATCTAGAAACTAGATTTGGTGATAGATCTTACACTGTTGCAAGCTCTTTGTCAGGACGTTTGCTGTTACGAATTCCGGCAATGGCTTCTGCGTAGTCTGGCGTATTGAAAACCGCCGATCCAGCGACGATCGCATTGGCACCTGCTTCGAGCACTTGCCAGGTATTGCTCCCTTTCAATCCACCATCAACTTCGATCCAAGGATCGAGTCCTCGTTCGTCACACATTTGGCGAAGCTTTTTGATCTTGGGTATTACGGAAGGAATGAAGCTCTGGCCGCCAAATCCTGGATTCACGCTCATGATCAGAACCAAATCACACAGGTCCAGAACGGGTTCGATGGTTTCCAACGACGTCCCTGGGTTGAGGACGACGCCTGCTTTTTTGCCGAGGTCGCGGATCATGCCGAGAACCCGGTGCAGGTGAGTGGTGGAACTTTGCTCTGCATGAACCGAAATGATATCTGCACCTGCTTTAGCAAAATCTGCAACGTAGCGCTCCGGTTCCACGATCATCAGGTGGACGTCGAGGGGCTTGGTGGTGTGGGGACGGACGGCTGCGACGATCAAGGGTCCGATCGTGATGTTGGGGACAAAGCGACCGTCCATCACATCCACATGGATCCAATCCGCACCAGCCGCATCCACGGCCCGAATTTCTTCACCCAGGCGACCGAAATCAGCAGACAAAATAGACGGGGAAATGACAGTGGATTTCTTCGAGGTCATGGTGGGTTTGGGGTATGTGGATGATCGGGATCAGTTGGGATTGATCGCTGAGATGCAAGCGTTTGTTTATGAGCAGCTTGATCTGAACGATGAATTTTGAACTGTAGCTAGTTTAACAAAACGTGACTCGTTCGCAATGACAAAAATCTCGATAAAAAATCTTGGCAACAGATCTCTACAATGGAAATGTGGGCGTGAATTTAAGTTGGGACCGAGGAATTGATGGTGACGAGACGCGATAAGCAAGATTCCAAAGCTGCCAGTTTTATTCCTAAATCCTCATGTTTCCAGCTATTTGGTCTTTTTTTAGGTTTTCTTACCTGGGGATTGAGCAGTGGGTTTATTGTTGTTTCTCCGATCGAAGATTCGTCAATCGCAGAAGAGGGCATTGATGCGTTGAGGCTGCACCGTGCGCCGTTCTTTTTGTCGGGACGCAAAATTGCGATCGGTCAGGTAGAGGTCGGTCGTCCGGCGATGTTTGGGATGGATAAGCCGAAGGAAAAAGGGATACGGATTCGTCCTGAGGAGGCTTTTTTTAGAATCAATCCGACGGCGGTGTTTTACCGGGATCGATCGCCCAGTACGACCGAGTTTGTGCCTGATTTTAGTAGTATCGACCCACCCGATCGGAGCCAGGTCGATCCCCATGCGACCCAAGTGGCGAGTCTTCTCATCAGCCATGACAAATCCCTCCAAGGCATAGCGCCCCAAGCTCGACTTTACGCGGCGGCGGCGGGAGCAATGACCCGAGGTGCCCAGCCGGAGGATTGTCTGGCGGCCCAAACGGTGGCGCTCCAAAATGGGGGCGACGTGCGGGCGGTGAACATCAGCTTTGGGGAATCTCTGCGACAAGACCCGCGCACGAATGCTCAACTTGATGGCAATGCGCTCCTAACCCAATGCCTCGACTGGTCTGCCCGCGTTCACAATACGCTCTATGTGGTGGCAGGCAACCAAGGCAAAGGCGGTATTCCGATTCCAACAGATCACTACAATGGCATGACGATCGGGTTTACAAAGCGCTTGGGCAATGTCTATCGCAAGGTTGATTTTTCTAACTTGGGCGACAATGTACCGAGCATTCTTAAGCTCAATGTGGGCCGAGAGACAAATCTTGGGGAACGGCGATCGATTTCGCTAGTGGCTCCGGGTTATCGGGTGACGGTCCGCAAGCTCAATGGTCAGATTTCTACGGCGAGCGGGACTAGTTTTGCGACGCCGCATGTGACGGGGACTGTAGCGCTGTTGCAGGAGTGGGGTGATCTGCAACTGCGCAAAAACTGTGTCCGAGGGGTGGGCTGCAAGCTACCTTGGACCATTGATGCCCGTCGTCATGAGGTGATGAAGGCGGTTTTGATGAATTCGGCGGATAAGATGCAAGATAATGGCGATGGATTGCTTCTGGGAATGACGCGAACGGTGGTTCAGAAAAATAATCAGCCTTGGTTTAATTCTGATGCGGCGACGAATCCTAAAATCCCACTTAATTTTCAGTTTGGGTCGGGTCAGCTTAATGCTTACCGCGCGTACCAAAATTTTGCGCCGGGTGAATCGAAGCCCGGATTAGTGAATTCGATCGGCTGGGATTATCACGCAGTTAATGGTTCTGGGAGCTTCATCGACTATGAAATTAGGGTGCCGCTTAAGGCGAATAGCTACATTGCACTGACATTAGCTTGGGACCGTCTGGTGGAACTGAACGATCGGAATTTAAATGGGATGTTTGATCTCAATGAACAGTTTCGCGATCGGGGTTTGAATAATTTAGATCTGTATTTGATGCGATCGGGTGAATCGGATAGTCGCCGCAATATTGCAGGTTCTATTAGTGATGTGGATAGTGTGGAACATATTTTTCATCGCATTCCAGCTACGGGACGATACAAAATTCGGGTTCAGTTTCGTAACTTAGTGAATCTTCCGGTGCAGTCTTATGGGTTGGCTTGGTGGGGGGTTGCGGAGGGGAAAGGGGTTCGCTAGGGATTTGGAGGGGGCAGCCAAATCCGGCGTTGCATAATTAGTGTATGAGTTAAGGTGAATCCTGATGAAATGCCCTGAATGTGAATCGAGTCATATCCGTAAGAACGGGATCAAAAAAGGTA
>JAYUJY010000231.1:0-13506 GCA_043764895.1 Synechococcales cyanobacterium
TTGGGTGATGACGTCGTGCATGAATTGGGCGAAGGGCTGGGCTTGAGCTTGGTACCAAAAGGCCGCGACGCCCTGGGTTTTTTCAGCGTTGCCGTCGTCGGGAAGGGCGTTGTAGTGGAGGCTGATGACGATCGTGGGTTCGGCCTTGGTGATGAGTTCGGCGCGTTCGTTGGGACCGAAATCGACGTCGGCTTCGCGGGTGAGAATAACCGTTGCGCCCTGTTGGAGGAGTTTGCTGCGGAGCAGTTTAGCCATTTTGAGCGTCACTTCTTTTTCAGGAATCCCGCCGTTGCCAACCGATCCAAAGTCTTCTGGTCCGCCATGTCCAGGATCCAGCAGGATTTTTAGGCCAGAAAGCGGCTGGTTTTGAGAGGGACGGCGATCGGCGAAATTCGGTGGATTTTTCACAGAGAGAATAAGGGTGGTTCCGTCGTAACGGGTTTTGTAGCCCCACTGGTAGGGCGATTTAAACTGCAAGGTGTAGGCGAGAGTTTCGGGATTGGGTTGCTGCCAGGTAATGCGATCGACGGTGGGATTGCGCACGAGTTTTAAAATATCGCTTTGGGAAACGGTATGGTGCAGCGTCAGCGTCAACGTGCGATCGCCTTGGTTTAGGCTAAAGGGAACGCGCTGCTCCAATGGGAATCGAACCTCCGTCCAGTCGGGAAGAACCTTGGAGTTGACCCCGCGCAGAATGGATTTGACCGGAACACTCGATCGGCTGATTTCTCGGGTTTCAGCTTTTTTAATCCACACCGGGTTGCCCGCGCCATAGTCCATCCGCCACCAGAGACCGTCTTCGCCCGTTACTTGAGCGCGAGTCCCTTGGGGCAGCGGAGTCAACCGTGCAAAATCGGTGCTGCTTCCGGTGCGCGTAGTTCCGAAGGGTGCAGTAACTTCGACGGTGATTAATTTTTGGGGATTGAGGATTTCAATGGAGCCTTTTGGAGATTGCTTAAGCCGTTGACCTTGCCAAACCATCTCGTAGCTGGGCGTCCCGCTGGTGCTCACGATTCCACAGCCGCGCTGACGACCATCAAAAGTTTGGGTGTCTGTGCGTCCGGTGAGAACGCTGGAATTTAGGGCGATCGCGGTGGTTTGAGCCGCCACGAGGGGGATTTCGCTCTGTCCTAGTCGGGCGATGACCGTGGAGCCTAAGGGCGCGATCGCCTCAAAGCAGAGGGTTTCTCCAGGTAGACGAGCAATGGGCACCTGAGGATAGAGGGAGTCGGGACCAAATTCGAGCGTCGTGGGGATCTTGGGCTGATTGAGTTCGCGCGTCACCGCGATCGTATTTTTTGCAGTGTCCGCGCTATCTTGGCTCTTGTATTCAACTACAAAGGAATTAGCGCCCACTGTTAATGGAAAACTCGGCGAGAAATTACCGCTTTTATTGCGACGAATAGGTTGGCCATTGATTAAGACTTGACCATTCGAGGGGGCCGAACCGATGAGGAAAATTTGGCTACTCGTCGTCGTGTGATTAGTAATCGGGTAGACGATCTTGAGGGTGGGCGTTTGGGCTATTCCAGCAAGGGCAGCCAACAGCAACCCCAGACAGGCTAAGACAAACGATCGGATTTTAACGCCAACACTCATTCGCACATCTCCTCAAAATGACCCACCCAAACGGCGGTGGTGTATACGATAGACCCACACGGATGCCGAGCGCAACGCTTCAGGTCTAATCCACCTTAGGTCTAAAGACGATCGGCAAGGGGCTGGTCATTCTGAGAGTGTCAGGGTAAAATAAAAATGGATTCACGGAGGTGTTGGTGACTGCCAATAATGTTTTTTGATCTATGTCTTATTGAATAAGGGAACCTACTATGGAGGGTCGCGGTAGACTGAGCTTGTACTCAGAAACTATAGATCTTCTAGAACGGTACCCACCTGGTTTTGACCAGGTCTAAAGCTGAGGTAAGACGGCACTGCGGTGAATCTTTTAAGAATTTTGAAGCTCTCTTGGTTGCTAGATGCGATCGAGGGAGTTTTTGATTTGTGAGCTAAGATAGGCAACAGTTTACGGTTATGACTTGATCGGTGTTTTGCAAATCTTGAAAAATTCGCCCGTTTGTTAGTTTGAGCTTGAGCAATTTTAAGATTTCACTAAATAGTCCGACAGCAACTGGGTTATTTCCAGTTCCAGTTCGCCATTTTCTAGCCATTGGGGGCGATCGAGAATCGCCCGTTGAATCAAGCTTTCAATAGTGCGGCTGACGATAAAGACGGTCAAATCGAGGTTTTCGGGCTTCAGTTGATCACGCCTTTGTTCAAGAAACGATCGGAGTAACTGTTCCATTTGGGATTCGGCTCCGATCGGCATGACCTGATCACGGGACATCTGTTCATGCAACACCTGATGTAGGCGAGGATTATTGGAGTGGGAAGCGACCGCGGCTCGGAGGATTTGGCGAATCACCTCAGCAATGGTCAAATCCTCCACATTCGTTAGATGTTCTTGGGCCAATTGCAGCATTTGCTCGGCGTGGTTTTGGGCGAGGGCAAACAGTAGCGCGTTTTTGTTTGGGAAGTATTGATAGAGAGACCCGATGCTCACGCCCGCGAGTTCCGCAACCCGATTGGTAGTGAAGGCGTCAAGTCCAGATTCGACCAAAATATGAGCTGTTGCCGTGAGAATAGCTTTGACGGTCGCTTGGGAACGCTCTTGTTTTGGCTGTTTGCGCGGGGTTGAGTCAGGGTTGGGTGGCATGGGTTTGGGGCTACAAAATGCGACTTGCCTGGGCCGATCGATCGCTCTTAAAATATGAGTAATCATTCACATTGTAGATGATTCGTTTGTCAATCACTCAGGAGTTTGAGCTATGAAAATTGCGATCGTGGCGATGGGGAGTCGGGGTGATGTGCAGCCCTATGTTGCATTAGGAAAAGCTTTAAAAGCAGCGGGCCATGAGGTCAGACTAGTCACCCATGAAAACTTTGAAACGCTCGTCACATCTCATGAACTGACGTTTTGTGCGATGCCGGGGAATGTGCAGGACGTGGTGGAATCGCCAGAAATGCGCGCGTTGCTAGAGAAAGGTGATTTTTTGGCGATTAATGCTCATGTGTCAAAATTGATGAAAGCAGTTTCGATCGAGTGGGCAAAAGCAGGATTAACGGCCTGTCAGGGGATGGACCTTCTGATTGGGGGCGTGGGGGGACTCACGCGGGCACTCGCAGAAAGCTTACGGATTCCGATGCTTGAGGCTTACGTTTTTCCTTATGCGCCGACGACTGCGTTTCCGGCGGTGCTGTTTCCGCAGTGGATTTCCCGATTGGGTGGCGTTGTGAATTGGCTCTCTCATCATCTGGCGCGCCAAATCATGTGGCAATCGTTTCGCAAAAACGATCGGCGAATGCGATCGCAAGTCTTGGGTCTACCTGCCGCCCCGTTTTTCGGTCCAAAACCCGACCCCAAACTGACACCCTTTCCAACGCTTTACGGGTTTAGTCCGTCGGTCCTCCCAAAGCCTGCAGATTGGGAAAATACGGTGGTGACGGGGGCTTGGTTTTTGGAGGCCGAGTCGGATTGGACGCCACCCGAAGCGTTGGTTAATTTTTTAGCTCAAGGTGCAGCGCCTGTCTATATTGGCTTCGGCAGCATGGGCAGTCGCAATCCAGTAGAGACGGCAGATCTAGTCTTGAAGGCGATCGACAAAACAGGGCAACGGGCGATTTTGCAGTCGGGGTGGGGTGGTTTGGCGATGGAAAATCTGCCTGAGACCGTGTTGATCGTGGATTCGGTTCCCCATTCCTGGCTATTTCCGCAGATGGCGGCAGTGGTGCATCATGGCGGAGCAGGAACCACAGCAGCAGGCTTACGGGCCGGGGTTCCGAATATTGTGATTCCATTTTTTGGCGATCAACCGTTTTGGGGTCAACGAGTGACGGACTTAGGAGTAGGTCCAGCACCGATTCCCCGTAAGCAGCTCACGGCCCTTCGCCTCGCCCAGGCGATTCAAACAGGGGTGAGTGATCCGGTGATGCGGCGGCGATCGGCTGAATTGGGCGCGAAAATTCAGGCAGAAGATGGGCTAGCGCGAGTGGTGGAGACGATCGGGTCGTTAAGGTTCGGTTAGAGTTCCCGCTGAACTTCGGCGATCGATTCGATCGGCAGTCCTACGATCGTTGCCACTTGCTCAATGGCCATGCCCGATCGGAGAAGGTTGGTCACGACGAGCCGAATTTGGTCGGCCATTTGCTGCACTTCAGATTCAGCGCGATCGGCCCGTTGCTGCTGTTCTTCAGCCCGTTGCTGCTGTTCTTCGGCCCGTTGCTGCTGTTCTTCAGCTCGAATTTGTTCTCGATCAGCCCGTTGCCGATGTTCTCTCGCAATCAGTCGTTGCTGCTCTGCTTTTAATGCCTGTTGTTGAGCAAGGTTGTCGAGTTCGATCGAGGTGAGAAACTTGCGACCGTCGGGACGATAGATTTCCAGTTCGCCGTTGACTTGAGCAAAACGGATTTGTAGTCTGGGGCTGATCCAGCCGTTCATGTCAGGGATGGCAATCAGCCGATCGTCCGCCCGCAGCCAGCCCTTGAGCCGAAGTCTATCGGGATCAAAACTGTAATATTCTTCAACCCCGTGGGTCTCGTAAAATTTGCGCTTCTCTTCCATCTCAGGCGCAAAGTTACTAGGCGATAGAATTTCAAAGGTCACTTGAGGAGCGATGTTGTCTTCTTTCCATTGTTGGTAGGATCCGCGATCGCCTTTTCCTGCTCCAAAGACGACCATCGCATCGGGTGCCATACGGGTGGTGTTATCGCCTTGCACCGGATACCACAGCAAATCCCCGGCAATAAACACATGGGCCATCGCGGCAAACCAAATTTCTAGATTCTCTTTGATCATGACAATCAATTTGAACTGCCTGGTGTTGTCCGCCATAGGTTTACCGTCTGATTCTGGATAATGAATGTCGGTCTCAGGGTTAAGTCCCTTTTGGGTGATGTAGGTCATGACACCAAGGCTCCGATCGAGAGTACATCTATCCTAACGCAACTCGAAATTCTCAATTTTGTATTTTAGAAATCTTTTATAAAAAAAGGAGTCTCCTATGAGTCTCCCGTTTTGGTGAAATTAAAGTTCTAATTTGAACGAGTCGGGACTAGTAGGTTTCAACGTGCCAGCGCTCTTCTTTTTTCATCGCGCGAACATAATCCTTCCAGACGATGCCTTCTTTGGCCGCTTCTGCACCTAGCGCATCCTCAATTCCCGGCTCCATCCCGCGCAAACCGCAGATATAAGTGTGGGTCTTGGGGTTTTTCAACATTTCCCACATCTCAACGGCATGTTCAGCCACCCGGTTTTGGATGTACATCCGACCGCCTTCGCTGTTCTTTTGCTCACGGCTGATGGCGTAGGTCATGCGGAAATGATCAGGATAAGTCATCTGCATCTCTTCAAGTTCTTGCTTGTAGAGAATGTTGGCCGTCTGGGGCACCCCAAAGACCAGCCAAGAGAAGCCCTTAAACTGATACTCAGGGTTTTTCGCCTTCTCGTTATCCTTGAACATCCGCCACAGGTAGGCCCGCATCGGTGCAATCCCGGTTCCAGTAGCGAACATGATGACGTTGGCATCTTCATCCGCTGGGAGAAGCATTTCTTTCCCGGTTGGACCCGTGATTTGAACTTCGTCTCCGGGCTTCAGCGCGCACAGGTAGGTGGAACAAACGCCTTTGATGGTTTCGCCAGCGTCGTTTTTGTATTCCAGCTCGCGGACACAGAGAGAGACGCTTTTGTCGTCCACATCATCCCCGTGACGGGTGGATGCGATCGAGTATAAGCGCAACTTATTAGGCTTGCCCTTCGCGTCTTGGCCCGGAGGAATAATCCCAATACTCTGACCCTCAAGATAGGTCAGCTCGCTGCCTGAGATATCAAACTTAAGGTGTTGGACAATGCCCACACCGCCCTCTGCGACCAGAAACTCGTTAGAGACGACCTTCGCAATGAGAGGAGTGGTGGGGCGATAGATATTAACTTTGACGTTGGCATGAGCTGCACCTTTCTTCGCAGCAGGGACCGCAACGACTTCAGCCGGGGCGGCGGCGGGAGTCGTTAGAACGGGTTCTGACATCGAAACTGAGGCAGCAGGAAGAGTTTCCGAGGTCGCAGGCATAATATTCAAAATCTTTCCACCTCGAAGCAAAATCGATTGGGTGAAGGCGCTCATCCGATCGTAGGCCACATTAAAAAACGTAGACCCACTCTGGCGAGCACCCTTTAGCCCGACTACTTCATACCGATAGATACGGCTACCCGAAGACTGGGGACCGCTAACGCTGGGATTAAACATGCTTAATGGACTTCTCCAGTACCTAAAACCCAAGTGACCTTGGACTGACAAGTGGACTAATCAAGTGAACTAATCAAGTGGACTAACCAGTCGTCGTTAACCTAGTTAGTTAAGCATTGTGACGCATCGTGGCGTTTGAACCAAGGCTTTGGGGGGGGTGTTTTGAGTAATGTTTTGTTAACTTTTAAGACCCGCTGGGCCTTAGATTAAGATAAAGATCATGAATTTAAGCGGTTATCTTGTAGGGCGATCGCGCTTTTTGGTAAGATTCTCGATAAATCAGTAGTACTAAATACAGATCATCTAGCCAACCGACTTAGATCGGTCAGTTTTAGAGATAGGGTATTTGTAGCGAATTCTTGTTCTTTGAGGGGACCTATGACTAAGCCAGACCGTGTAGTACTCATCGGCGTTGCCGGGGATTCGGGCTGCGGGAAATCCACGTTTTTGCGTCGGATCACCGATTTGTTCGGCGAAGATTTTGTGACGGTGATATGCCTAGACGACTACCACAGTCTGGACCGCAAGCAGCGTAAGGAAACTGGAATCACCGCCCTCGACCCCCGCGCTAATAACTTTGATCTGATGTATACGCAGATGAGAGATATCAAAGCGGGCAAGAGCATCATGAAGCCCATCTACAACCACGAGACGGGTGAGCTTGATCCGCCGGAAAATGTGGACCCCAATCATATTGTCGTGGTTGAGGGGTTGCATCCGCTGTTTGATGAGCGGGTCCGGGGTCTGATGGACTTCAGCGTCTATTTGGATATTGAAGATGACGTCAAAGCGGCTTGGAAGATTCAACGCGACATGGCAGAACGGGGTCATACCCTGGATGACGTGATGGCGGCGATCAATAGCCGTAAGCCAGACTTCGATGCCTTCATCGATCCTCAGAAGGCTCATGCAGACGTGGTGATTCGCGTGCTCGCGACCAACTTGATTAAAGACGACAAAGACCGTAAGGTTCTGCGCGTTCAGATGATCCAACGCGATGGCGTGGAAGGTCTCGATCCGGTCCACATCTTTGATGAAGGATCGACGATCGACTGGGTTCCCTGTGGTCGCAAGCTCACCTGTTCCTACCCTGGCATCAAGATGCACTACGGTCCTGACACCTACTATGGTCACAGCGTTTCGGTACTTGAAGTCGATGGACAGTTTGACGAACTCCAAGAAGTCATCTACATCGAGAAGCACCTAAGCCAAACCTCGGGTCGTCATACGGGCGAAATCACCGAGCTACTCCTGCAACACCGCGAATACCCTGGTTCCAACAATGGGACGGGTCTGTTCCAAGTGTTGACGGGTGTGAAAATGCGTGCGACCTACGAGCGCCTGACCAAGGCTGCTGCTAAGGTTGCTGTTGCCGTATAGGTACGCTGACTCAGGTCTCCTGTGGCGTGTGAGACATCGCAGTTCACAGGAGATTTTCAGGTTATGAACCTTTAATAATGATCAAAATTTTAGGGATGGCATAGGGCGATGGTTGCAAACCGCAAGACTCGAAGTAAGCCCGTCGCGGGGTCGGCTCGAACTGCCGGACACGCACTTCAGAAGTCTACGACGGCGTCCGTTTTAGAAGACAAATCTGATGCAGTCGAATCGAATGCAGATTCTGAGGAGATTGAGGTAGAACCGATCGCGTCCCCTCTTGAACTTGAGGCTGAACCCGTTGTGGTGGCTGAACCCATTGCGGCGGCTGAATTTTTAGAGGCAGACCTTTTAGAGGCAGAGCTTTTAGAGTTGGACCGTTCAAACTCAGACTTCTTAAATGCGATCGTCTTAGACCTAGACGTCTTAGACATCCCGCCGTTTCCTTCAGTCCCGGACGCTCCAAAAGCAACCGATGCCAAGACCATTCCCCCCAAAGCGACTCAAAAAACCAAAGGAGCAAGTGTCATGACTCAATCGGAAACCCCCAAGGCCAGCGCAGTGGTTGCAAAGGCAGCGGATTCAGCCAAGCCCGCCATGCAACTCGAAGCGGTCACGATGTTCTATTCGGCGGGTGAGCGTCCGATCGGGGCTAGCACCATGCAGGTGTTTGGCACGATTTTGAACGGTCGTCCCATTGAAGCCTCCAGCCTAAAAGTCTTTGATATCCTACCGGGCGATCGGCCCGTATTTGCCAACGAAGTCGCCTACATGACTGTGGGCCTGCCGCAGGATCGACCCGTGTTGGTGAGTCCTCCCGGAATGATGCACGCTCAAACCTTAATGGGCGGTCGTCCGATTTTTAGCAATGACGATGTGACCGATCCCAACGGTGAAATGCTGATGGGCTACCTCGATTAAGAATCGTAGATTTAGCACATTAGTTTCTGCAACAAACTGCCGCAACGGGTTTAACGATTGCGGCAATTTTGTGTGAATAATTTTGTGTGAAGGGCAAACCGCCCCCAACCCCCAATTCTGGGGGCTTCGGAAATTCATGTTCCCCCATAATTGGGGGCTAGGGGGCAGATCGCCAGGGACTTTATTTTCACGCAGATCTTTTATTCAAGAACTGCTTCAGACCTAGCAAGCTCAGACTTTGGCCCAGATTAATCGGCAACCCAGAAATTCCCTCAATGCGCGACTGCACCCAGCCATCGCCCCACATCCATTCGTGAAACCCATCAATGCCTTGGCTTAATGTGAAGAGAATTCGATCGTTTTCCACCACATTGACCTCGTGGTTCACCGGAATCGTCCATCCCGCCAAACTCAAAAACTGATTCCCCACGGACAACCGATCGGGCATCTTCGCAGGGAACCGCTGAAACACCAACCATTGCTGGAGTAACACAGGATCCGTCAGGCACGCTTTAAGTCGATCGCCATCTGCGTTGACTTCGATTCGGACGTGGCTTTGTTGAAAGGTTCCAAACATGATGGATTTTTGGGGTGACGAGCTTTGTATTTATGTTACCGATTTCTCTCGCGGGTAGTGGCCTTGTAGGGACTTAACCCCATAAAATGTAATAAGACGCGTAACGAAAGGTAAAGGACGATCATGGTGGATCAACTGATTCGGGCTACAGCGGCAGACAACGGAATTCGGGCCGTCGGCGTAATTACAACCCAGCTCACCCAAGAAGCCCGAGAACGACATCATTTGTCTTATGTGGCCACGGCGGCCTTGGGTCGATCGATGGCGGGGACGCTACTCCTCGGGTCGAGTATGAAGCAGCCGCAGTCTCGCGTGACGATGCGAATTAAAGGAAACGGTCCCATGAAAGGCTTGTACGCGGATGCAGGACTTGATGGTACGGTGCGAGGCTATGTTGATGCTCCAGAGGTCGAATTGCCGCTGAATCTTTACGGAAAACTGGATGTCGGCGGAGCAATAGGCGATGTGGGCTTTCTGAACGTCGTTCGCGATATTGGCTTCGGGGAACCCTACACCAGCACGACTGAACTCATCTCCGGCGAAATCGGCGACGACTTGACCTACTACCTAGCGACCTCCGAACAGACGCCATCGGCCTTGATGCTGGGCGTTTTTGTCGATGAGCAGCAGGTGCAGGCGGCAGGTGGCTTACTCGTGCAGATTATGCCCAAAGCGTCCACCGATGAGGCGCTCGTCTCGCTGCTTGAATCGCGGATTGCCGGATTGCAGTCGTTTTCATCGTTGCTTCGATCGGGCAAAACGCTGCCGATGATTTTTGAAGATCTGCTCGGAGACTTGGGCTTGGAATTCTTGGGCGAGCCGCAGCCCGTCCGGTTCCATTGCCCTTGCACCAAGGAGCGTGTCAGCAATGCCATTCCACTCCTCGGCGAGTCGGATTTAGCCGACATGATCGCCAAAGGAGAAACCGCCGAAGCCAACTGCCACTTCTGCAACGAAACCTATCTCGTCCCGCCGGACGAGTTGCGTACGATTCTGGCCCACATGCGATCGCCGATCGATTAAGCCGATCGATTAAGAAGATCTAAGAGCATTTAAGAAAATTTTTCTCGCCATAAAACAGGTTTTTACGTAGATTTACGGAGGAGTTTTCTGACCTTCTCGGCGCTCAACCCCCAAATCTATATAAAATAAGGGTTTCAGCGATCCATTTTGAAAAAGTAGGCATAGAATTGGGTCAAATCTCATTTACTTGCTTCGTACAACCGGAGAGGAGACCTCATCATGAACAAAGGCGAACTCGTCGATGCAGTGGCAGAAAAAGCTAGCGTCACCAAGAAGGAAGCAGATGCCATCATCTCAGCCACAATAGAATCCATCATGGAAGCCGTGTCTGACAATGACAAAGTGACCTTAGTCGGCTTCGGATCCTTCGAGCCTCGCGTGCGGAAAGCGCGTGAAGGCCGCAATCCCAAGACCAATGAAAAAATGGTCATTCCCGAAACCACCGTTCCCGCATTCTCCGCTGGGAAAGCCTTTAAGGACAAAGTTTCGCCCAATAAAGCTGATTAACGTCCAATAGCCAATTAGTAGATATGACACGACCAACGCATGGCGGCAACCTAGTCTGGGCAGCGACAATAGCTGACTGTAGTCCCCATGCGTTGCTTGACTTTTCGGCCAGCATTAATCCCCTCGGAATGCCCAATTCTGCCCGCATGGCCCTTCAGGATGCGTTGGAGACCCTGACGTCCTACCCCGATCCTAACTATACCGATCTAAAACGTGCGATCGCCGCCCACCACAATCTTGCTCCAGAGTGGATTTTGCCTGGAAATGGGGCCGCAGAACTTTTGACTTGGGCCTGCCGGGATTTGGCAGATTATGGCTCGACTGACCTGATTACGCCAGCTTTTGCGGACTACGATCGCGCCCTCACCGCCGCTGGGGTGTCCATCCACCGTTGCCGCCTCAAGAGTCCTGATCAACCGTTGCTCACGGCATCTGGGTTGTCCCTCGCCGCACAATCGCCCTCCACCCCACCCCATCTATCTCGCGGCATCCTGCTTAACAATCCCCACAACCCCACTGGGCAGCTTCTTTCTGCGGAAGATATAAAATCCAGGGTGCTGGACCATCCGAACTACGGGCTAGTGGTGCTGGATGAAGCGTTTATGGATTTTTTGCCACCGGAGCAACAGCAGAGTTTGGTGGCGTGGATTGAGGATTACCCGCAGTTGGTGATTTTACGATCGTTGACTAAGTTTTATGCAATTCCGGGATTGCGCTTGGGCTATGCGATCGCCCATCCCGATCGGTTGGCGCGCTGGAACCACTGGCGCGATCCTTGGACCGTGAACACCCTGGCCGCAAGGGTGGGCGAAGTGGTGCTGCAAGACCTCGCCTTCCAATCCCGCACTTACGACTGGCTCGCCATCGCTAAACCGAAGCTAGAGAAGGATTTGGCAGGGCTTCCAGGACTGAGTGTTTATCCTGGAAGCGTTAATTTTGTGCTCGTGCGATCGGACCTGTCGGTGCTGGATGTGCAAAGGCGGCTATTGCAGGACCATAAAATTTACATTCGCGATTGTATGAGTTTTCCGGAGTTAGGCGATCGGTTCTTTCGGGTGGCGGTGCGGACGGTGGCTGAAAATGATCGACTGATCGTCGGGTTGGCGTGGGTATTAGAGCAGCAATTCCAACTTCAACAGGGCTTGGCCAGTGAAATCGCGCCTACACACCATTAGATCCGAAATCAGTTCAAAGTGAACAAATCTAAAACGATTGATTTTAGACCTGTTCGATCGCCTTCAAGATTTGTAGCACCCGGTAAAGTTCATTGCGCTGACGGCGAAGCGTGAAGAGATCCGATAACTTATAAATTCGACTCAACACTTCGCCATTTTCGATAACTTCCTTTCTGAGAAACCAATTCAAATCCATAGCGTCTCAAAATCGTCTCAACCTCTCGACTCTTCATCCAACCATAATCTCCTGAACCGAAGCACCGGGCTGAAGTGAGATGAAATCAGGCTGAAGATAAAGTTCGATCGCCTCTCGAATATTGTCTAACGCCTCCGCTTCCGTCTCTCCTGCCGACGCACATCCCGGCAACTCCGGACACCAAATGGCCCAATCCCCTAAGGCCGGATCTCGCTCCAGCACAACACGCCATTTCATCGTCGACATCCTGTAAAAGTTGGACTATTCACCTATTACTATAACTGATGATCCATCCGAGATTGCCGACCTACCCAGCCTCAGACCATTCGCCAACCCGTTCTGCTGGCTCGTTGCTTGCTGCTCAAAGGCTTAGAGCATTGCCCCACCCGCTCATCTGTCAGCGCAATGGAAAGTGCGATCGACTAGCAAACACTAATGCCTAAGATCCGATCGCAACATTCCACCGCTACTAACAACAGAAAAATCCGAGGTTTTTATAAGATAATTAGAGTATCTTAGGTTATGAGCTTCCATCACTTCAAAAAGCGGCTCTATTTTTATAATCTTGCCAATACTCTTTCGCTCTAACAATATCTGTTTGTTGAGTACTTTTACCGCCTCCAAATAAAATTAGCTGCTGAGATGGTGTAACTTTGCTAAAATAAATTCGGTAAGCAGGTCCGTAAGTAATTCTTAATTCCCAAACCCCTTCTCCAACAGCTTTATAATCCCCCAAATTGCCTTGCTTAGCCTGATCAAGTCTAGATTGAATAAACTCCTTAGCTTGCCTATCTTTAAGAGAATTCAGCCACTCAAATATTAGATTCTTCCCAGTTACGGTGATGTAACAAGGAAGCAGTTGGTCATGTGGATGCCAAGGCTCTGCGCGAAGACGATACCGGATGACTTCTTCATGATCTAGAACATGTTTTCTCTGACTGGCGTGAACCAGTGTTTCCATACTTGTATTCAGGATTATTTCTGTAGTTATACTTCCTAGCTTGTCCTGGTTTTGTAATTGTGTAACCTCTATTTCTAACGTTTTAGAATCCCATTTCCGATCGGAGTGAAAACTAACTACTAAAGCATTCAACAAGTGTGCTATGCCTAAAGCGTAAGAAGGTTCATCTTGAAACTTGAAATCTGCTAGGCTCTCTTTCTCTCGAATATTTCCATCTGTAATATCTAGTAATAAGGGCGTCTTAATATCAAGTTTTGATTTTAAAAACTGTCGTTCCTCTCGTTCCACTTGAGGATCACTTAGCCAACTAGCGATCGGATATCCAGGTGAAAGAACAAGGTTGTAGAGATTGTCTTGAGTACGCAAGGTTTTCGGGTCTATGGACTAGAGTATGCAAGCTTATGATTAAAGATGCCAACAGATCAGGCAACGCAACGCAAAATTGTCGAAGTTTCTAAACCCATATCCTG
>JAYUJY010000232.1:0-13432 GCA_043764895.1 Synechococcales cyanobacterium
GAGAGCAGACTCTTGGGATTATCTGACCTTAGGCAATCTCCACTCCTATCATCTCTCCGGATCGCATCTCAACTTCTACCGATCGATCGGGATGGAGACAATCGTCAAGCGATTGTACTAACAGCCTGAACCCTCCAAGATGGGTCCAACCTGTTGGCTTTCAGTGTTGTATGTTTTTTGGAGTTTGATGTGGTGCTGGGTAGCCCAAGTTTCGAGGTCGCTAAATGATCGATCGCGGTATTGGCCATTGCGATCGGGTTTGCTGCGAACTTTGGTGGGGAGTTCGGGTAGGATTCCGAAATTTGGGGCCATGGGCTGAAAGTGTTTAGGTTCCGCAGACGTGATGAAATCGAAGAGCGATCCCATCATGGTATTGATCGGCATTATTAGTGGTTCCAATCCCAAAACTAGTCGTGCAGCGTTGGTGCCTGCGAGCCAGCCGCCTGCGGTTGCGGCGGTATATCCTTCAGTTCCGCTGATCTGTCCAGCGGTCAATAACGTGGGGCGAGATTTGAACTGTAGCGTTGGCGATAGCAATTCAGGTGAATTGATAAACGTATTGCGATGCATGACACCCATGCGGACAAACTCAGCGTTCTCTAGTCCAGGAATAAGTTTGAACACTCGTTTTTGTTCGCCCCATTTCAAATTGGTTTGAAACCCGACCATGTTCCAGAGCTGTCCGGCTTTATCTTCTTGACGTAGTTGCACGACAGCGTAGGGTCTTAGATGTTTATTTTCTTTAAAATCTCCATTCCGCGTATCAAACAATCCCACGGGTTTCATCGGCCCGTAACGCATGGTATCTTCGCCGCGCCGTGCCATTTCTTCAATCGGTAAACAGGCTTCAAAAAACTTCGCCGTTTCTTTTTCAAAGTCCTTCAATTCCGCTTGTTCGGCTGCACAAATGGCGTTCCAAAATTCAAGATATTGCGGCTTATCCATCGGACAATTTAGGTAAGCAGCTTCTCCTCGATCGTACCGAGAGGCCAGAAATGCGACGTCCCAATTAATCGAATCGCCCACAATAATCGGACTAGCCGCATCGAAGAAGCTCATGTACTCCAGCCCCGTAAACGATCGCAAATCCGTGGCGAGAGCGTCGGTGGTCAAGGGTCCGGTGGTGAGAACAACGACGCCATCACGGGGAATTTCATAGACCTCATCGCGGCGCAGTTCAATCAGCGGATGGTTTGCGAGGGTTTGGGTCAGGTCTTCGCCGAAGACGCCGCGATCGACAGCCAGTGCGCCACCTGCGGGGACTTTGTGTTCATCGGCTTTCTGAATGATGACAGAGCCGAGTCTGCGGAGTTCTTCGTGGAGGAGACCGGAGGCGCGATCGGTGGATTGGGCACCAAAAGAGTTGCTACAGACGAGTTCGGCGAGGTTTTCGCTGTGGTGGGCGGGGCTTTTCACGAGGGGCCGCATTTCATGGAGCACGACCGGAATTCCGGCCTGGGCGATTTGCCACGCGGCTTCGGTTCCGGCTAGTCCACCGCCGATGACGTGAATGGTTTTGGGTTGGGAGGCGTTTGTCATGGTCGGTCCTAGCTTGGGCGATAGAGGCGTGCGAGAGGCACTCCTACCATAACATTTCTGCTGAGAATCAATCTTTCATTCGTCTAGCTCTAGCGTTAGGCTCAAGATACCGAGAATCTTGCCGACTTGATTTAGGAAATATTCGGTGAGATCGAGGTCTACGGTGTTGCCTTCAAGTTGCATGAACTTCCAAGTACTTCCAGTCGTCACGGCTCCAAGAATCATTGGAATTTCTAGACCTTTACGTTGATTAAAAATCTGAGCTGCAACCATTTCAGCCATGCATTGCCCCAATCCCAGTTCAATGTTTTCGTTCTTGGCTTCTACAATTGCGATCACTGGCGATTGAATCACGGATTGCTGAGGCGATCGGCTAATCAAAAAATCACAAAACCCATTCAGCCCTCGATCGGCATCCACATTGAACTCTTTGCCTGAGAAGAAACTGACCCGATCGGGATGATTCCGTTTGAGTTCTAACAAGATGGGCGCGATGATCAATTCCGATCGGACTTTTTCAGAGTTAATTGCCAACGCAACAGGCGCATTAAAATCCAAAATTTGCATCAGTAGATCGCTCGGCTTCACCTCAGCCACCTGCGAAAAATACCCTACTTTTTCACGGAGAGTAAGGTCAAAGTCTGCGATCGCGGTTTCGAGATCAAATTGGCTGTAGGACATGGTTTTTTGCGATCGGGATAATAACCATAGTAGATCATTCCCCATTCAATCTCCGACGTAGGATGGGTTAAGCGAAGCAACCCATGCGGACCATATTCCCCCACAACCGATCGATCTTAGCGGGATAGAAGTACGATCGTTTATGATCAAGTTACACACCCTAACCGATCGCCATGAACATTCAAACCTTCAGCGTCATCATCCATAAAGAAGAGGATATGTACATTGCCGAATGTCCGGAAGTGGGCACTGTAGATCAAGGCGAAACCATTGAAAGTGCGATCGAAGGTCTAAGAGAAGCGACTCGTCTATACCTCGAACATTTTCCGATTCCCGCAGCCTCTCCTCGATTGCTCACCAGCATGGAAGTCAGCTATGCCTAAACTTCCACGCATCTCTAGCCGCGAAGCCATTCGAGCCTTAGAAAAATTAGGATTTGAAAAAGTCCGACAAACCGGAAGTCACGTCATCCTACAATTGAAAACTGAAGCGGGAACGCTCGGCTGTGTTGTTCCCGCTCACTCAGAACTCAAAATCGGAACCCTCAGCGGCATTCTCAAACAAGCAAATGTCGATTCACAAGACTTTATTGATCAACTTTAGCCTCTCCAAGCTGCTTCGTTATTGAGGTCCGATCGATCTTTTCAAGCTCCAACAGTAGGGCGATCGTTTCGCAACAATTCCCCCCATACCCCCTAGAGCTTCATCATCAAAGCCCAGTCATCCATCACCTTTTCCATACCAAAACGATCGAGGATTTCCGGTGCCCGTTGTGCAAATTGTTGGCGAAGCGCTGGGTTTTCCATAAGCTTATTCATACCCTCCGTCAATGCCTCAACGTCTTCCGTCTTGACCAAAAGACCATCCACCTCATGACGGACAATTTCGCGCGGACCACTCTCGCAATCCGTCACCACCACAGGCAACCCGCTGCTCAACGCCTCCAAGTGCGCCATCGGAAACCCCTCAAACCGCGACGCCATCACAAAAAACTCCGCCTTGTGAAGCACCGGAGCAATAGACTGAATAGAACCCGGCATCAGAATCCTCGTCTTCATCCCCAAGCCATCTCGAAGCGCCTCCAGTTTCGATCGATCGGCCCCTTCACCCATGATCACCAGTTGCCAGTCAGGATAGTTGTCGGCCAGCCGCGCGAAAGCCGGAATCAACAGGTCATAGCCCTTTTGGTAGGACAGACGTCCCATGCTGACAATCCAGGGACGATCGGGATTTGCTCCAGCGATCGTAGGCAGCGGCGAATCATTAAGCTGTTGGACCACCGGATTAAAAATCACACAGCGCTTGTGGTCAGGCAAATAGTTCAGGGCGCGATCGACCCCTTGACTCACGCTCACCACCTTCGCTGCCCAAGGGTACACCCAAGGACGCAGCGTTTCCCAGATTTCCCCATTGGCACATAAATTGGGATCATTGTGCTCGCTGACATAGACCGGAATTCCCGTTCCCCGCAGCGCCAGAATGGTCAAGACATTGAGCTGCGGGTAAAGTGTAACCACCCGATCGGGCCTCGTTCGCGGAATGATTCGACGCATTTTTGTCAGCCGCTTAAGGGTCGCAGAAGCTGCTTCAAAGCCATTCCGGGACGTTTGCATCAGGTCGAGTGAAATCACTTCAACCGATGGAGGAAGCGGAAAAAATCGCATGTTGTCCGGATGAGACATATTCAGGACCGTCACCTGATGGCCTCGATCGGTGAAACCCCTGCACCACAGGGCCACCACCCGTTCAGAACCGCCGCACCCAAAGGCATTCGTTACGATCGTGATTCGCATAACAGTATTTTTACGTAGATTCCAGTAGATTCGCCTCCTATCCTAAGAGCAAAGTGCTTCAGAACCCGGAAATGAGGCGTTCAAAAAGACGGGCGGGATCAAAGATGAAGAAACGATAAAATTCCTGGGTTCTGCTTCCCGTTTAGACTCAGGACTTCAGCGCGACAGGAAATGCTCCCGTCATTGAGTTCCAGGGTGATGGCTTGGCTCTGCTGCCTGGGATGTGGATGGCTATTGTGGCGCAGGGTGTGATGCGGGGTGTGACGCCTCAGAGGACGAGGCAACGGATGGCCCATGAGGGAGGTTGCGGCAATGAAGTGAGACTTGGGGATGAAGCCTTGGGTCCACTCGGGACTGACGACGCTCCACTCACTGCGTAACCTGTCGCCCTCAGCATTGCGGACCCGTTTCCAAAAAATTAGCGCATGTTCGCCCTTCGTCAGTTGGACCATGCGAATCAGGGTGGCCATGAGAGAGGTTTTGTACAGGCGGCACAGCGATCGTCCGGTGCCTAGAGAAGTGCCCAGATGCGCAAGATGGGGCTGAAACTGGGCTTGAGGCATCAGCAGTTCGGCGGCTCCGGCATCGCAGAGCTTTTCCTTGCGGGCGATGTCCCAGGGTTGAAGCTGCAACTCTGCCGTAACGACGTCTTGGGCATCGAAGAGAAGTTCCATCAGCTCATGGCCTTCGGTGAAGCGCTGGCGTTCGATGGGATCGCCCTCTCGGATTAGAATCACGCCCCGATCGCTGTCGAGCAAAATGCCCTGCTGATCCTCTAGCGCCACTCTGAGCGGAATCGGCATTCCAAAATGGGTGAAAATTCGATCGAGATCCACGGGCAGACTATTTTCGAGACCTGCCGACCGCCGCAAAAAATCAACGTAATGATACACATCGGCTTCGCTCTGGAGCGATCCAAACTGATTTAAAAACCCGTAGCCGGGATGTTGGTAAGGGCGAGAATCTAGGATCATGCTAACGGTCCCATAACAGTCTGATCTTAAAGGCTCAATCCCATCCCAACGGAAAAAGCATGAGCCGAGACCACTCTTGCATTCTACGAAGTTGGGCTTTGAGGGCTTGGTTCTGGTGGGTTACCTGTTGGATTTCGGCTTGTAGGGTTTGCTGGCGTTCGGCTTGCTGACGTTCGGCTTGCTGGAGCTGATGGATTTGTTGGAGTTGGGCTTGCTGCGTTAGGGCGCTTTCGCGAAGTTGGGCGGCGATCGATTGGTTCGGGGCGCTGTTGGGCTGATCCGTAGCGCTCAAGATGGTCTGCTGTTGCAAAATCCACTGGGGCGAAAAAATACTTCGGTACAGCCTATTCTTCATCGCTAGTCCAGTGGGCGTGCGCTTGACAAGGCCCGTTAGCAGCAGTTCAAATTCGAGTTCGCCTTGATTCAGAGGGTCCGCCACTGTAAGGGGAATAGACCTTGATGAGTCGTCTAAGGTTTGACAGAGGTCTAGCATTTGCTTTGTTTGCGAGCTATTCAACAGTCGATCGCGGATACTGCGGAAGTGTTCGGGGTTATCTTTACTTTCCCAGTGTGTTAACACATTGTTTTGAATCAATTGCTCGACCCAGTAGGCTTCGGTTCCGGGTGGCAGATGGAGCTGGCCTCGAAGACTCGATCGACTGGTCTGGGCAGCTAACGCGCAGATTTTCTGAGTTAGGAACGGCTGACCGCTAGTCCAGTATAGGATTTCCCGCAGGACGACCATCGGCTGACTCACCTGCCCCGCCAAACCTTCGGCCAACGCAAACACTTCGTGCTCCTGAAAGCCCTTCAGGTCAATGGCCCGTCCAACATTAAACCCTGCGTTGAATCCCGCATTAAATCCGGATGCCGATCGATTTTGGATCAAGTCACTGGGGGTCGTCACGCCTAGCATTACCCAGTTCAGGCGTCTGAAGTTTGCATCCGTACTGCGCCTGTCGTAGGTCGCCTGGATCAGGCCAAAGAACCCGTCCAAGTTAAAGGGCAGACCCAAGGTATGGTCAATTTCGTCAAGGAAGATCACGATGGGATCTTCGATTTGGTTGAGCATGACTTCAAGCAGGAGCGTCAGTCGTCGCAGAAGAGACAGTTCACCATGCGATCGCCACCAGGTGGGCAAGTGAATATCTAGCCGAAAACATTGCGCCACAGAACAGGCAAAGGACGCATACCACTGTTCGGGCGTCGTCGTGTGGGATGCCAGCAGCGTCATGTCAATGACCCCGCAGCAAACGCCCTGTTTCTGAAGCTGGTGCATGGTCTGAACGCGGAGACTGGACTTGCCCATTTGTCGGGCATTGAAAATATAGCAAAGCTCGCCCGATTTCAAGGCATCCAGCAGTTCGAGATCAGCTTGCCGCATGACATAGCTAGGCGCATCCCATCCCAGACTGCCCCCTACTTGATATCGATAGTCTGTCCAGTAGTCAGTCAACCTTTCACTCCCTCGTAGCCTTTGAACGAATGGCGCTTGAACGACTCGTCTCTAGTTTGATTCAGTTGAGTCCATTCACGGGTCAACGCTTGGCGTCTTCGATCGGTAATGTCATGAACCACGCCCTCTAAAATATACCGTCCATTCTGCTCATCGCTGACAAGACGGACACACTCAGTGACCCACCGCACCGTTCCCTTCCCCGTCCAAACCAGAGACTCAAAGCCTTGGATCGTTCGTTCCTGATGGAGATAGGTGAGTAACTCCGACCAGCGCGTGGGACTTTGATACACGTCATAGGCAATGCAGGTGACGGTTCCCACTAGTTGCAAAGCACTGTCATATTCCAATACCTCAGCATAGGCCGGATTAACCTCTAAAAAATGACCACTCACACTGGCTCGGTACATTCCAGCGGCGGCTCTGTTCCAAAACTGCTCGTAAGGATTTGGCTGGTCAGGATTCGGCAAGTCTGGATTCGGGGTGTACAGGCAACGATCAAAATTGTGAAGAATCATAGAAAGAATTCCAGCTAAAATCAAAGAAAATCCCCGTTGCATTCCCGCCGCCTTAGGATTGGCATGGATATAGCGTAACGTATTCAACACCCGCCGATAATCGCTACTTGGAAATCCTACGGAATGATACCGCTGTTCCCAGAAGTGTTCCGTCCGGTTTAGCATTCGGTTAAAGCACATCGCCGTATACCAATTCAGCCAGTGCATAATCCTAGGCAATTCGTTAGCCACCTCTGGCTTGATTAAATAATGCACATGATTACTCAGAATGCAGATGCTATACAGCTTAAATGCATACTTCTCCCTACATTGATTTAACGCATACAGCAACACCTCTCGGCATTCAAGCCGAACGAGTTTGAATTCACGATTGTTACAGCGCATCGTGACGTGATAGCAATCGTCAGATAGAAACAAACGAATTTTTCGCATGATCCGTTATTCACGCCCCCCGATCGCCCCCATCCAACATCCAACGTAGGATGGGTTAAGCGAAAAGCAACCCATGCGGACCAACCGTTCCCGCCACAACCGTTGGCAAAAGCCTCTCAATGATGAGAATCGCCCCCCTCAAGCTCCAACGAGATAGCCGATCGCACCTAGGGTCAGATTGATGCGATCGCCTTTCCCGAATCCTTTTACAATGGATAAGTTCGCTGTTTCGACGGTCTTTAATGCCGAGTCCTATGCCGATCGCCCTTCGTCTGTTGCTTTTAGCCCTGTTGCTGTTGCCTGCGCTGCTCTTCCTGTGGCAAAACCTAACGCCCCTAGTTGCGGTCGTGTTTCTCGGAACTAAGCTTCCGGAGTTGCCCCTGTCGCTGTGGATTTTGGGCGCGTTTGGGCTGGGGATTGGGATTAGTGTGGGATTTGGGCTGTTGCTTCACTGGGCAAGACGATCGAAATCCGGAACACAGAACCTTGCAGCAGAGGCGGCAGAACCTTGGGATGATGGGAGCTGGCGCGATCGGGCCACAAAACAAGATTCCACTGACGAAGATTGGACGGGTCGTCCGCTGACTCCTCCCCAACCGCCCAAAAAAGTGGTGGACGCTGAGTTTCGGGTGATCACGCCACCGATGCGAAATCTGGATAACGAAGATGGTTAAATAGAAGGCTAATTCTGTTGACCCCTCACGACGTCTCATCTGACCGATCACCCATGCTTCCAAACCTTCAGGGCATCAGTCTGTATCTCATCGGCATGATGGGATCGGGCAAAACAACAATAGGAAAACTGCTTGCCGATCGCTTTGAGTATCAATTTTTCGACACCGACCAACTCATCGAACAAATCACCCAACAATCTGTCAGCGAAATCTTTGCTGAATCCGGTGAATCGGTATTTCGGCAGTTAGAAACTCAGGTAATGTCGGAGCTGTCGAGCTATGTTCGGAAAATGGTTTCTACGGGCGGCGGGATTGTTATGACGCCTGAAAATTGGGGCCATCTTCGATCGGGCGTGATTATCTGGTTAGATGTGCCGATCGACGTACTCAAAACTCGCCTCGAATCTGACACCACGCGCCCGATTTTGCAGTCTTCTGGTGATCTCGAAACCAAATTAGAATCTTTATTCTGTGATCGATCAGAGCTATATGCGCAAGCCGATCTGCGCATTGCTATCGATCATCACGACACGCCAGATTTGATTTGCGATCGGATTTTGGAAGCATTGGTCGTTGCGTGCGAAGAAAAAGCCGCAGAGACCGCAAAAATCCGTCAGCTCAATGATTCAACGCCCTTTCAAACCCACTAGGAAACGAGATGCTATGAACATTGTTGCGTTCTCAGGTGCATTGGAGTTAGGGTTTCTCTATGGAATCGTGGCCTTAGGGATTTATATTTCCTTTCGCGTGTTAGATTTTCCCGATCTCACCGTTGATGGGAGTTTTCCGCTGGGTGGGGCGATCGCTGCAACCCTGATGAGCCAAGGGACTGACCCTATTGTTGCTCTTGTGGTTGCAGCAATTGCCGGAGCTGTTGCTGGACTCTGCACCGCCTTCCTCAACGTCCGGTTTAAAATCCTAAATTTACTCGCCAGCATCCTAACCATGATCGCGCTGTACTCCATCAATTTGCGCATCATGGGCAAAGCCAACGTCGCTCTTCTGGACAAACCCACGATATTCAAAGCCTTCAATGCGCTGCTCCAATCCCTGCCCGAGCCGATTCCCACCTTCGGCAGCGCCATCCTTTTGGGTCTAATTGCGATCGGCTTCAAACTGCTCCTCGATCGCTTTCTCAAATCACACCTCGGTCTCGCCATGCGCGCCACCGGAGCAAACCCCACCATGGCGCAGGCTCAAGGCATCTCCACCGGAAACCTTATCCTCCTCGGCATGGCCCTAGCAAACGCCTTCGCAGCCCTCGGTGGCGCACTCTTCGCACAGTTGAATGGATTCGCCGACGTGGGAATGGGCATCGGCACGATTATTTTTGGCCTAGCAGCAGTCATCATCGGAGAAACCGTCTTCGATCGCCTCAGCATCACCCAAGCCACCCTCGGCGCAATCCTCGGCTCCATTCTCTACCGCATCGTCGTCGCGATCGCCCTTTCCCTAGACTTCCTAGGACTCCAAGCCCAAGATCTCAATCTAATTACCGCCATCCTCGTCACGATCGCCCTAATCCTACCCAACCGAATCGCAAAGCTCTACCAAAAAATAAACTAAGCCCTCTTTCCTCTCCAACATTCACAATTCAACATTCACAATTCCCATGATCACCCTCTCAGATATCCACCTCACCTTCAACCCCGGCACGGCCCTAGCGAACTCAGTCCTCTCAGGTTTCAACCTAACCATTCCCACCGGACAATTTGTAACCGTCATCGGCAGTAACGGCGCAGGCAAATCCACGGTGCTCAATCTCATCAGTGGCGATCTCCAGCCCGATCGAGGAGAGGTTTCGATCGGCAATCTGCAAGTCACCTCCTGGGACACCGCTCGTCGAGCCAAACTCATCGCCCGCGTGTTTCAAAACCCTCTCGCTGGATCCTGTACGCACCTCACCCTAGAGGAAAACCTCGCCCTCGCCGCCCAACGTGGCACCCGCCGCACCTTCACACCCGCCACCTCACGCGCCTTTCGACAAACCTGCAAAACCCGACTTGCCGAACTCAACCTCGGGCTAGAAAACCGCCTAGACGATCGCATTGGACTATTCTCCGGCGGACAGCGCCAAGCCGTCAGCCTCCTCATGTGTACCCTCGCCCCCACCCAAGTCCTCCTCCTCGACGAGCACACCGCCGCCCTCGACCCCAAAAACGCCGACACTATCCTCCAACTCACGAATCAAATTGTCAGAGATCGCGCCCTCACGACCCTCATGGTCACGCACAGTATGAAACAAGCCCTGCAATGGGGCGATCGGACGCTCATGCTCCACGGGGGTAAAATCATCTTAGATCTAGTGGGTGAAGCGCGATCGGGCGTGACGGTTCAGGACTTGTTAGGCCAATTTGAGCGGCGATCGGGAGATGCCTTAGTTGATGATTCGCTCTTGCTGGGATAGGTTTCTGGAGTCGGTTTCTGGGGTAAATTACTAGGGTCAGTTAGAAAAGCGACCACGGTTGCGATCTCAGGGTGCCACTCATGCAGAATGAACGCAGTGACTATAAATGCAATGACTCTCTCAAAACAATCGCTAAGCCAGACTGGGAAAAATCAAATTTACCCAATCCTAATCTGCCCGATCCTAATCTGCCCAATCATAATTTACCTAACCCCAACGCACTTCAGCCTGTAACGCTTTTTCCCCAGCTTTCTAGCTCCAACAGTTTACTCGATCTCAACCTTGACCAATTGCTGTCGGATGCGTATCGATTGAAGTTTCCCCGTGACGAAGAACGTCGCTTCAAACTCGCGCACAACAAGATATCTATCCTGTTTATTCGCGCGATCGTATCAGCTTCGATCGTTGGCTATGCTCTGTTTGGAATCGTCGATATGTGGAGCTTGCCGATTACCCATCCTAAAGCCTGGGTGATTCGCTATGGGATTATCTGTCCGATTTATAGTCTGGTGTTGTATCTGTCCTTTCAACCCAAATTTCAGCGATCGATTTCTCAGCTAGCGGGCATTGCTCATTTGCTGGGCGGACTCGGACTCGTGCTAATTATGGCTATCGCATTGCCTACAGAACCGGGCCATCGACTTTATTTCTTAGGCTTGATTTTTGTTATCTTAGGGATTCATTTTTCCCGTCTAAAATTTAGCTATGCTAGTAGTTTAGGATGGATCATTACCTTTGCTTATATTGCGATCGCCTATTTGAATTTTGGACGAGTGGGCGAAAGCAATCCTTCTTCTGAAATTGGGTTTCTAGTCGGGAACTTCTTCTATCTAGCCTTCATGAACATCGCCGGAATGTTTGTTAGCTATATGCTCGAAGTCTCCGCTCGAAGTGAGTTTCTCCAACGTCGCGCCCTTGCCTATGAAAAACGCAAATCCGAAAGCCTCCTCTTCAGCATTCTCCCCCAGAAAATTGCCAAACGACTCACCCAAAACCGAGGGACCATCGCCCAAGAATATCCGATCGCAAGTATTTTATTTGCTGATATTGTTAACTTCACTCCGCTCTCAGAACGCCTCACCGCGACCGAACTGATTACCTTACTCAATGACTTATTCAGTGAATTTGACCAACTGGTCGCCCACTACGGTCTTGAAAAAATAAAAACGATCGGGGACTGCTACATGGTGGCCGCCGGGGTTCCGACTCCTCGGCTTGACCACGCGGACGCCATTTCCGAACTCGCCCTTGACATGGTGCGCTACATCAACCAATTTGCCCAACAATATCAATATCCCATCAATCTGCGCATCGGCATTCATTCCGGATCAGTCGTCGCCGGAGTGATCGGCAGGCAGAAGTTTATGTATGACCTGTGGGGCGATACGGTTAACACGGCGAGCCGGATGGAGTCCCATGGTGAAGTCGGCAAGATTCAGATTAGTCACCAAACCTATAAGCTCCTCTCGCCCCACTTTCTGTGCGAAGCTCAAGGTTCGATCGCCATCAAAGGCAAAGGCAATATGGAAACCTGGCACCTAATTGCAAAACGCAAGCCATAAAATCTCTTCTTTTGAGAAATTTTGACCCATCTTCTTTAAGTTATTCATTACGGAACTTACCATGCAACGCCAAACTATTTTCCCATTAACCATCCTAGGAGCCTTAATGATGTTTTCTACGACTGATGCCATAGCCGCAAATCCTCAAATTAGTGTAACGATCGCAAATTTAAGAAATCAGAAGGGAAGCATCTGCTTAACACTATTCAATGACGCGCAAGGATTTCCGAATCAAAGCGATCGGGCGGTTGCCTCACGCTGTATTAAGGCTGAAGATGCAACTTCTGGCATTATTTTTGATAATTTGGCACCTGGAGACTATGCGATCGCGGTGATTCATGATGAAAATAAAGATGGAAAACTAAATACAGGCTTATTTGGCATTCCTAGGGAAGGGTTTGGATTTTCCCGAAATCCCAAAGTTGGAATGGGCGCACCCAGCTTTAAGAACACGGCTTTTCCACTGTCCGGACCTAGCACCCCAATCCAAATCGATTTAAAATATATGTTTTAACGTAGAACAACTATCCAAACGTATCGCCATTCCATCCCCACATCGGGCCGATCGCATTCGTGAATTCAATATACGTTCGCGATCGAGGCACTCCCAGCATCTGCTCAATCACTGTACAAAAAACTAAGGTCATCGCTTTAGTTTGTTCTGGGGTTAGAAGTCCGATACTTTTAATTTCAATGTAGCAGGCAGGGTCTACTGTGCCACCAAAGGTCATGGCCATCCCACTTTCTAGAGATGTCATCACATAGGCTTCAGGCTTGCTGAGCTGAACGGCAAGCTGTTCGGATAGCTGTTTGAGAAGAATAGCTTGCTGATCTGAGGCCACGATCGCTGAGGTATGGACTTTGATAAGCGGCATAGATTTTGGAAATAAAAAGACTTCGCTATCCTACAATGCATTCTGAAGCACACATGAGCTATCTTCTAACGATCCGGGTTCTCTGGGAAATATTGAACGAAACACTTGATGATGACACGACCCACCGTTTGGTGTGGCACTACTTGGGATATCGTTACAATTCGGTGACCCAAGCCTGGGAAAACGAGGATGCTGAGTGGTTTGATGCATACCCTGAACCGCCGCTTTTTGTCGAAAGTCGTCCTGCTACGGTTAAGCTTACTCGATCGATTCCCGCCGAAAACAAGCAGCTTCTCAAGACTCAGCTTGGGTTTGAGGGCTACAGCATCAGCGAACTCATCCCTCGCAAAACCAGGCGCGCCACCATGGCGAACTGGCTCCTCAGCTACGCCACACTTCATCACATTGACTTAGCATAGTACTATAAGACGTAAGTAAGCCCAGTATTGCAAACAATCCAAACAATCAGACCTATTGATCTATTCTTCGTTGGGTTTGGGGCACGGCAAGCCATGCCCCTA
>JAYUJY010000233.1:0-3245 GCA_043764895.1 Synechococcales cyanobacterium
ACCCGTATTTGCAGGGGCATGGCTTGCCGTGCCCCAAACCCAACGAGGAAGAGTTGAATCACTGGATTCTTTAAGCCACAGACTCCTAGCCCTGCCGAAAACAACATTTCTTCATCACCTCCAAAGCCTCTCCACGCAAGGGTTTCAAACTCGTTAGAAAGGGACTTCTCCGTGCTAAAATAGAGTGATCCGATCGAGGAATGAGCGTCTATAATTAAGCGCCTTACAAAAACCCTTGAAATCGCCCTAGAATCAGGCGGTTTTGGGCGATCGGACCACTAAAGAATATGCTTCTGGAGTATCTCTCGTTATGACCTTTTCTCAAGACACGCCGAACGTGGAACGCATCGTTCCGACTGACCTGCGCAACGAGATGCAGCGGTCCTATCTAGAGTACGCCATGAGCGTCATCATCGGTCGTGCCTTGCCCGATGCCCGTGATGGTCTCAAGCCCGTCCACCGTCGCATTCTCTACGCGATGCATGAACTGGGTCTCAGCCACGATCGGCCCTTCAGAAAATGCGCCCGCGTCGTCGGGGAAGTGCTCGGTAAATACCATCCTCACGGCGACTCTTCGGTCTATGACGCTCTCGTGCGGATGGCGCAGGACTTCTCCATGCGGGTGCCGCTAATCGACGGCCACGGAAACTTTGGGTCGATCGACAATGATCCGCCCGCCGCCATGCGATATACCGAGTCTCGGTTGACGCCCTTGACGAGCTTCTCACTCCTGCAAGATATCGAAGCCGAAACTGTTGACTTTGCTGATAACTTTGACGGCTCTCAACAAGAACCGACAGTGATGCCGTCTCGGTTGCCGCAGCTATTGATTAATGGTTCTGCGGGCATTGCCGTGGGCATGGCGACTAACATTCCTCCTCACAATCTTGGTGAGATTGTCGATGGATTGCTGGCGATGATCGATAATCCAGAAATTACCGATCTGGAATTGATGCAATACATTCCCGGTCCTGACTTCCCCACGGGTGCGATTATCTCTGGTAAATCCGGGATTCGTGAGGCATACACGACTGGTCGCGGGTCCATCACCATGCGCGGAGTTGCAGGCATCGAAACGATCGAACGCAAAGGCGCACCCGATCGTGAAGCCATTATCATCACGGAGCTGCCGTACCAAACAAATAAAGCCGCGCTGATCGAGAAGATTGCAGAGCTAGTGAACGACAAAAAACTAGACGGCATTTCCGACATTCGGGACGAAAGCGATCGGGATGGAATGCGCATCGTGATTGAGCTAAAACGCGATGCCTATCCGCGTGTGGTGGTGAACAACCTCTACAAACAGACGCCCGTTCAGTCTACCTTCGGCGCAAACATGTTGGCGTTGGTGAACAATGAGCCGCAAACTCTTACCCTGCGAGCGTTTCTGTCTACGTTCCTCGATTTCCGCATCGAAACGATCACAAGAAGAACGCAATACTTCCTACGTAAAGCACAAGAGCGCGATCACTTATTGCAAGGCTTACTGACTGCACTGGCCAATCTCGATCGGATCATTGTGACGATTCGGAGCGCGGCTGATGCAGCGATCGCTAAACAAGAACTCATCGAAACCTATGCGTTATCAGAAGCGCAGTCAGATGCGATCTTGCAAATGCAATTGCGACGGTTGACGGCTCTTGAAGCGGGGAAGATTGATAAAGAACATGAAGAATTGCAGCGTCAGATTGTTGATTATTTAGACATTTTGGCCAACCGCGATCGGATTTTGACCATCATCATTGAGGAAGTAACGGAACTCAAAAAGAATCACTCCACCCCACGCCGGACGCGCATTGAACAAAGTGATAGTGAACTCGTCGATGAAGATTTGATCGCTAACGAGAAATCGGTGATTTTGATTACTGAACAAGGCTACGTCAAACGGATGCCCGTCGATGGCTTTGAGGCGCAGAGTCGCAACACGCGCGGCAAGTCGGGCGCGAAGATGAAGGAAACCGATGCGATCGATCACTTCATGACCTGCTGCGATCATGACGTGATTATGATGTTTAGCAATCGCGGCGTCGTGTATGCGCTGAAGGCATACCAAATTCCAACCTGTTCGCGCATTGCACGGGGAACGCCGCTGGTTCAATTGTTACAAGTGTCTAACACTGAAAAAATCACGTCGGTGGTGTCGGTGAGTGAGTTCCGCGATGACGTGTATCTGGTGATGCTGACTCAGAAAGGCTTCATCAAGAAGAGCGCACTGTCGGCCTTTAGCAATATCCGATCGAACGGGTTGATCGCCATTTCCCTTGAAGAAGGCGATCAGTTGCGCTGGGTCAGCCTTGCGACCGCTCAGGACAGCATCATTATTGGGTCTAGCCAAGGTCGATCGATTCACTTCCGGGTGAACAATGAGCAGCTTCGTCCCCTCGGTCGAGCCACTCGCGGGGTGAGGTCTATGAGCTTGCGTGCGGACGATACGCTGGTAGGAATGGCGATCGTCTCTAGCCAAATTTTGGCGGAGCAAGCGGCCATGCTGGAGTCGGCGGATGAACCCGAAGGCGAAGAACTTACTGACGACAAAAACCAAGGTCCCTGGATGCTAATCGTCACCACGGGCGGCATGGGCAAGCGCGTTCCCGTCGGCCAGTTCCGCCTGCAAAACCGAGGCGGCATGGGCATCATTGCTACCAAATTCCGCAAGAAGGGCGATACGTTGGCGGCGCTGACTATGGTGAACGAAGGCCAAGAACTGATGGTCGTGACTCAACGCGGCATTATCATCCGCACTCTAATCAACGCGATTTCGGCTCAATCTCGCCCTGCCACAGGCGTTAGGCTTCAACGTCTCGACGAGTCTGATGGAATTAGCGCCGTCGCTGTCGTACCCATTTCCGGTGAATCGGGTGAACTCGATGAGATGGGTGAGATGGGTGAGGGCGAGGAGTTGCTGGAAATCGAAGCCGTTGAGGAGGCTGAAACGATCGAGGTAGAAGCTGTTGAGGTAGAAGCCGAAGCCGCTGACGATAATGAGTCGCCTGATTTCTAAGGACAACCTTGATCCATAGATGTTCATGAAACCCGCTGTAGCGCATAGTGGCATTTGCCCAGTTCGTTGGGGATTCGATCGCTTACCCGAAGATTCGATCGAATCCCTAGTACTATGCGGCGTAAGTAAGCCCAGTATTGCAAACAATCCAAACTATTGATCTATTCTTCGTTGGGTTTGGGGCACGGCAAGCCATGCCCCTACGGTCTCTGGAAAGATAGATTTGTAGGGGCATGGCACGCCG
>JAYUJY010000234.1:0-54475 GCA_043764895.1 Synechococcales cyanobacterium
GTTTCATCGTGCCATCGGGAAGAAAGTCGATGACGATTTGCGGTTGGGTTTGCATGGTGATTTCCTAAAGAGTGATGACTTCGATCGGGCGTTGGGTCAAGACGAGACGTTTAGTGCCATCGTCTAAGATTTGGATTTGGGAGTGGTTCCAAAGGTGGGGAGACATGGTTTGTTGGACGATCGCGATGTTGTATTGCACTTGAACCGCACGAAGAAATTCGGTTGAATTCCCAATCGCTTGACCGATCGCATTTTGTCGTAAATCCCAATCGTCAGCGATTAATTCAAACGTTCCCAATTGGTTTTGTTTGAAGCCGACATCCAAGAGGGAATAGCGGTTGGGCGTATCGAGGTGCGATCGACGGATGATTAGATTGGCGAATTGGGGTGGTGAAGATGCGTCGTAAGCATTTTCGAGAATCGTTGCTGGATTGTGAACTTCAATGATCGCGTTGATCTGGTGTTCAGTGAGGAGGGCTTGTAAACCCTTCAGAAGGGCATCGGGGTTGACAAGCTGAGTTTGCATGGAAGCGAAGTGGCTCATAATTTTGAGAGTTTGAAATAGTGGGACATGAGATGCTGAACTCAACAACTCATATCCCCAGCGCAATGGCGCGTCAGGCTGCGATCGGCAAGTCCCAACCAAAATCCACAAAGGCCGATCGGTCCAGAGTTTCCAAGGGTTCGGATTCTGGGACGGTGAGGTGATTTTGGATTTGGTTGAGCAGTTGTTGGACTTGGTTTTGGAGTTCAGATTCGGGTTGAGTCCGATCGCGTCCCGTTTCGTTCACTTGATTGAGATGAATCGCAATATCAGCAAAGCTCCGATCGGTTTGGGTGAGAACTTGAGCAGATTGAGCCAACGATTCGAGATCCCGTTGCATTCCCACGGGCAATCGTCCGGAAATCCAACCACGATCGACAACCTGTTGGAGTTGACGTTGCAAAACCGACAGAACTTGCACTCTCACTTCACTGACCTTTTCTTCGATCGCGGACCGGATGCGTTGGTCTTGATAGGTCATGGCCCGTTGTAAGGCGATCGCTTCGTCTTCTGAAATCCGACGGCGATTGGTGGCTTCAGTGTATTCTGCTTCGGCGATCGCGCTTTTAGCTAATAGTTGCTGAGTTTCCACTTGATTGCCTAGGAGTTCTCGGTAACTGCGGGTTGGGTTGTAGCGAAATTCCATGCCGAAGAATCGGGCAATCCGATCGTAGCTGGGAAACCGATTCTCATAAATGGCAAGGCGATCGTGCAGGTCCGATCGGTTCAGAGTTGCAGCGAGTAAAGGACGGATTTCGGTTTCGAGCCATTGAGATTTGGCGCTGGCATGTTCGGCGAGGACGGTTTCGAGTAATTCAGCACCCTTTGCTTTCGCCGTTTCGTAGGCATTGAGGAAGTCAGGGAATTGGGAGCCTCCGACGACTCGTTCGATGCCGAGTTGGACGGTCCACCGATCGTACAGTGCTCGGCGTTCTTCGACCAGGGCTTTAACCGCGAGTTCGAGGGCTTCAAAGAGGCGGATTTGGGGTGGTTTAGTTTTATGATGAAGGCTATTCCAGATATCGAGGACTTCAGCGGGTGGGGCAAAGTCGGCGACATCGACCATAGAGACGCGAGACCCGCCTGCGCGGATGGTGATGTCGATCGCATACAGGCGGTCTTCAGTTAGGAGTGCTAAATCTCGGCGGATGGTGCGGGGGTTGTAGTGGGGCATGGCGATTTGGCTGATACATCAAGGCAGCAGCGCGATCGCGGTGGGATTTGGGCTGTAATTAGAGCGATCGTTGCCAAAGAATTTCCCTGAGAAATCTCGTTACCTTGAAAGCTGTCGAAGCTGGGCTTTTGTTGATTACCATAAAGGATCCGTCGATCGGGCAAGTGCTGCGGTTAGTAGCGATCGCGAAACCTGACACCGCTTTCTAATGTCGGCAATTGTCTGTTGTGCTTGTCCAATGGCGATCGCTCCTTGACTTTATGGCTCTGATGCGGACGGTGGGGAGATGCTGGGGTGAGGCAGTTCGATCGACTGAATTGCTGATGCTGGGGTTTGACCCGCTAATACGGCTTGAATTCCTGGCAGATATTCGTCCATCATGGTGACGTTGGTGTAGACGAGCCGTTTGATGAGGGCAGAGGTGAGGCGATCGCCTTCCACATCAATGCTAGTTTTATAGCGGATTTCGCCGTCGATGTAGTCGAGTTCAAAGTTGCCGATGATGGTGCCATAGTTGGCAAGGGTGAGGAAATGGGCGATCGCCATGCGCTTGTCTTCGGGTGAGGCGATCGGGCAAATCGAGTAGAAAACAAATTGCTCCTGTTCTTTTCTCGCTTTGGCATAGCAAGCCCATTCGCCGTTTTCGCCTTGAAATCTCATCCGCAGAACTGGCTCACCTTGCAGCTTGGTAAAAGACCAATCGTCTTCAGTAAAGAACTGAATCATGGTCTGATAGATGGATTGATCGGTAGGCAAATCGTCAACCGCTGCGTTGAGGCCATCAATCAACTCATCGAAAGCGGTAGCTACTTGGTCGATCGCTTCAGAAACCACTGTTTCCCCCTCGGCAAAGCTGGTCTCTAACCACTCATCAAAGGGTTGGGTAATCTGATCTAGACTCGCTTCTAAGGAATCTGGGCTGAGATCGGTGGGATTTGCCTTAATCCAATCGCGGAAAAATTGCACCATGCGATCGGTAATCTCTTCACTGGAAAGCTCTCCCTGGGCAATCACGGCTGGATTGACATAATCCCACAGGGTACGATAACCCGTTTCCCCTTGTGCATGGGTTTGCTTGACTTGCAAGGCATACCAGTTTTCGGTATCTAGCAAAGGATGGTCGGGTTGGGTTTCAGCCAGATTTTTCAGGTGGGCAATTACTTCGTCGCCTGTGGTGAATTCTGTTAGTTGAGGTAGTAAATCGGGTTGTAGGGTTGCGGTGATTTCAATGGGGCAATCGGCTTGAAAGTCGCCATTGGAAGGGGAACTACGGAGTTCGGGTTTGAGGTTGAAGAGGGCTTGGGTGTCAACTTGCTGATACTGTGCGGGAGTAACCTGGAAGGTGAGGCGGCATTCGATGGGGCGATCGGCTTTGCCATCTTGCAGAGACTCGCTCTTCCACACCAGCTTAAGAAGAACTTCTGCAAGGGACAATTGAAGTTGGGGTTGCGCCCATAGGGTCAATTCACCGTTTAATAGGTATTCTTCTGGCTTGGTTGTCATTGTTTGAGTACCCATCAACTTTGAGGAAATAATTTTAGAGGAGATCGCCTACTTAGGCGACATCTTCTGCTGTTTCAAAAGTTTTATCAATCGCACTGATATTCCCGCGTTGTCGAATTTCATCAACAATATCCTAGAAGCGGACAGAAAGGAGTTTATTAGTGCTGTTGGGTTTCGTACTTCAAGGCAATCTACGGGCAATCGCACTCAAAAAGCTCGGTTTTTGCCTTGACGCAGTGTATTAATACTTAAGAAAACAGAAGGGAACGCACAGCACAAACAACGCACCTCCGAATTTACGTTAGCGTCACATCTCTCATTTCCAATCTTACATTATAGTGACTAGCTGCACGCTCCAAGTGAGGTAGCAAACAAGGTGACTGAGGCGAATCATGTACAACAATATGTACACATTTTCCTGCTTCAACTAACTCCTCCAATTCCTTCCAACGATCAAGAGATAAAGACATCTCTACAAGTCTCCAACTTTTATCAAGCTGTTCTAAAAAGCGGTAAGCATTAACTTCGTCATCAAAAATAAGAGGTGCTTGCCAGTCTAAGCCTAAATAATGGTATGCATACAATTCTTGATCACAGAGTTCAACTGCATCAAATCCAAACCAGGTTTCTGAAGACTGAGGATCAGGAACTGAATCCCAAGTAGGACGCTTGTGCTGACGTTCATATACAATTTGACCATAGTCTTGTGGGTGTGCACCTAAATAATAGAAACTAAATGGGTCAACAGAGTGATCACCAGATTCATTTAGTTCTTTTTGTAGTAAAACACCAAGTGGTAGAACAAATAAGCTTAATATAGTTGACCATAGAGGATGGTCAGGACTAATAGCGAGGTCAAAGAGATATGGAGTTGGTGATTTTTTTAATTGTTTCAACCAATCTGCAAGACTTCTTATATGACCCAATTTCGGTTGTGATGAGATAGGCGAAGAATCACTTGTTAATTTACAAACCACTGCTTGGAGAGAACTCATAACCTTATCTTTAAATGGCTTTGCATTTGCAATTCTCTGCCAGAGTTCTAATTGTTCACATCCTTGCAAGTAGGAAAGCATTGACAAGCCTACTAAATCTGGAAGTATAGTAGGATCTCCTAAAAATTCTTCATCAATTCCTTCTTGTAATTTATCCAAAGAATTATTGGATAAAGCTAATGCACGATCTATTAGGTTACGATCCCCAGAGATTAAAGCCAGAAGACCAGGTTTTATACCGAATAAATTCGATTCTGGAAATGCTTCCCATTCCTCTATTAAGCTTCGAGCCTTTTTAGATACTTGAAATCGAGTAGAAACCATATTAATCCATCCCATATTACTTCCTGGAAATTCAAATGCTTATGTTTTGAGTTTTTACTTCTACGTTACCAATTACCTCTTTTACCTCACTTTTAGACATCTTAAATCTATTTTTTAGTAAATTACTGATTTCTGCTCTAATTCTATCCTCTACTTTTTCCAGGGTAACTTTACTAATCTTAGCCTGACCAGCCAGGAAATAAATCACTGTAACCTTACCAGATCTAAGAGCTGTCTCAATTCTACGAATCAAGCTTGCTCCCTGAGCATGGCCTAAAGCTAGATTACTCATATCAGCAATATTTTTCGTAAGGTTATCTGTAGTTGCTGATAGAGAATTTTGCCGATAATGTCCACTTGACTGCTGTGTACCGACTAAATCTGGTGGCACATACTTAACATACTCCGAATTCTTACCTCCAGAATGCTTAGACTCACCCAAAATCAATCTTTCTTGGTCTGGATCAAAACCACCTGCATCCACTCCTCGTGAAGTTAAACCTTTATCATCAGCAACAAGTGAAACAAATTTTGCGTTATTACTTATTAGGTAATCTCGTGCTGCTGCTTCCGCTTTTGCCTTATCTTTGTTATCACTAGCTTTGATCCATCGACCTTCAGTTGGACTTTGAACTTTTGGACGCCAATACCAACGAGTTCCCTCCCCATCTGTACAATAATACAGGGTGCTGCCCCTGGCAGATGTACCAAAAGCCTTTGTAGTAGGAGAAACAGCATCCGGTGGATTTGAGGGGTTTAATTCATTAACTTTTAGGATTGTGCTGTGATCAACACCTACGACTTTACGCGGGTTCATCACAGCATCGATTGCCCAGCTACTCCCTTGTTGAACTAATTCAAGCTTAGTAAATCTGTAACGTACACGAATCAGAGCAAGACCAGCTTTAAAGATTAGAGATGAAGTTTGCTTTCCTCTAAACTTAGCTTTGTATTTTTCTACAGCAAAAATTCCTTTTTCAAAACGTTCTTCTACTTTACGTTTCCGCTTCTCCTCATATCTCTGCTTCGTATCTCCTGATTTACCTTTTCTCCCATAAATTTTTTCTTTTAGATTACGAAACTTCTTCTTCAGTCGTGTAGATGCTCTCTTGAATTTCTGTTTTAATTTCTTAAAGGTTTTCTTCAGCTTGTTACCAATTTTCTTGGCAATTGCCTTAATCTTACCTGCCACCTTGCTCGCTGCGCCACGAACTCGCTTCAGTAACCAGTTGGCCACAAAGTCAATCACCACTACCCCAGCGGATGCCAACATTGCTCCAAACTGTGGCCCAGATTGACCCGTTTTCACTGCTTTCAGGAACGTGACAAAGCGTTCCATGGCTTGGAGGATGCGACTTACCGTACCCCAGGCTGCCTGGAGACTTTCAATCACGACCATTACTGCCCCGGCGGCTGGGATGATCATGGCCACCAACTTTTCAATCAGGATTTGGATTAGGGCTGGGGGAATCGCTGCCTTGATGCCTTCCCAGGCCATTTTGCCTACTTCTGCCAGGTTGATGCCGCCCTTAGATAGGACATTCCAGATAGTCATACCCAACCCTAAGACTTCTTCGACCTTGCTGTTGAACCATTCCTTAACCGCTGTTTGGAAGGCAGTCCAAAGGTGGTTGCGGATACCATCCATCACCCCAGCGGCTAGGTTGCTTAGCCATTGGCTAGGACCGCTAGCAATATCTTTGATCAGGGCCGCAAAAACACCCAGGGCATCGATCGCCGCTTTTGCCGCTGAGATTGCGCCTTGCACGGCTTTGCTAGCAATGTCTATGGCTAGGAGATAGCCTTTTTCTAGCAGCCCTAATGCCGCATCCAGTCCCTTACCCAGCAGATCAAGGGCAGCTTGTACTCCCTGCTTCAGGGTAGCGGCTAGAGCATTGACAGCTTTTTCGGCCGCATCAACGGTGGATTTAATGGCATTGCGGAAGCGATCGCGCATTTCTGGGAACGCCGCCAACATCACATCCCCGATCTTGATCAGGGCATCGCCCACCGTTCTGATCACCACCACGATCGCCTTCCGGGCCGCTTCGATCACTTTGGTAGCCAGTTTTTTAGCCGCATCGATCGCCGCCTTGACCGCCGCCCGAGCAATTTCAAATGCCTTTTGGATCGCCTGTTTGATGCCATCAAAGAAAGACTTAGCCTTATCCGCCAGCCAACCTAAAACTCCGCCTGAATCCTTCTCAGACTTTTGCTTCTCGGTAGCAGCCTTCTCTTCACCTTCAAGACGGGCTTTTTCTGCATCTTGATTGCCCTTGTCAATATGGCCTTGGGCCTTCGTTTGCGCCTGGGTTTGCTCCTGCTCAACCTCCTTCATGCCCTTGTCAACGGCAGCATCAGAATCCTTGTGAGATTTTTCTAGCAACGTTGTCTGTTCTTTGTTCCAATCAGCTCGCTGCTTGGTTACTTCCGTTTGTGCCTTAGCCCGCTCCTGCTCTTGCTCCTTGCTATTGTCTGCTTGCAGTTTGCTAATCTCTTGGTTGGATTTTTCCTTTTCCTGGGCAACTTTGGTGACATGCTCTTGCTTTTGAGCAGTCATCTGAGCCTGAGCCTGAGCCACCGCCGACTGAATCTCTGCCCCATGCTCTTGTTGAGCCACGATCGAAACTGCATCATCTCCCTCTGGGCCTGGTGCAGCAGCAGGGGCAGCCCCAGGAGCCGCCGCCGCCGCACCACCACTGCCACCCCCGATCTGGGCTTTGAGGATTTCCTTGGGAACCTTGGGGTAGATCTCCTGTTCACCCATGGGTTGGGCGAGATCCTTCTGTCCCCCGGTTTGAGCATCGGTCAAGCCTTTTTCGAGTTTGACTTTTTGCTCTTGGGCCTGTTTAGGATCGGCATCTCCCTTCAGTTCTAGGGGGGGTGGGGCTTCGGCCTTGATGTTTAGACCTGGATCACGGGTGGGCATCTGCTGGACAGATGACTTGAGGGCTTGCACATCCCCAGCGGAAACTTTGCCATCTTGTCCCCCTTGCACAGGCGGTGTCTGGGTAGACATGAGGGGTGAGGGTGGCAAGACCACAGGTTGAAATGGGGGCACTAGTTTAGCTGCGCCTTCTGGTGCCTTTTCAACGGGTTTAAGGGGCTTGTCGCTGGGGAGGGCTTTGTCACCTGCCGCACCTTCTTTATTAACAGGGGAACCGCTGGGTCGCTCCATTTCTGGGGGAGTAGCTGCTAAGTTGGTTCGTTCCTTCGTAACCGTGGTGCCAACGGCGGCAGCAACCCCTGCCAATCCTTCTTGTAATTGGGCTGGGGGGAGTTGGCTGATGGTGGCCAGGGCTTGGCTAGGTTCAGCAGCAGAGACATCGGGAACGGGGGGAGCCGGTTTATTGGGAATAGCGCCACCACCACCACCACCACCACCACCGCCACCTGCACTCTCAGCAGCACCCCCAACATCGGCTACTTCAGCCATGCTGGCCTGGGTCTCCGACCGATCGGCTGAATCGAGTTCTACACTCTCCGTGACTGCTGCGGTAGTTTCTAGTTCTGGGTCATCTGCCACCCCCGCTTCACCACCCGCTTCAGCCGCTCCACCGCCCGTGTCTATGGCTGGGGCTTGCGCGACTTCCACGTCAGCAGCAGATGGGGCAGCCCCAGCACTGAGATTACCGCTAGTACTAGCACTGGCTGTGAGGGCAGAAATAGCACTGGCTGGGTTATTCTGAGGGGCAGCATTTCCGGGTGCTGGGACTGGAGCCGCTTGAGGAGGTGTAAGGGCTTCTGGCTTGGCTTTGTTTTGATTGGCACCGATCGCTGGAGCAATGTCGGTCTTAAGTTTCGACTCTGTGCTTGGATCGCCATCGGTTGGCTTGAGGGGAGATAGCTCTTTGTTCTGATGCGATGGCGGGGAAGCCGTCAGACTCTTCAAATCCTTAGATTGGGAGGATTGAGGTTCAGCTTCTGATGAACTAGGATTGCTGGGGGAAGGATCTGGCTTGATTTCAGGGGATACGTTGTTTTCAGCAATCCGCTTTTTATCGGTTTCAGATTCTTGAAGGGAAGATAGCTTATTGGATTTGCGTTGTACGTTAGCCAGTTTTTTAGGCCCCGTCTGTTGCACCACATGGGTTAATTCATGGGCGGTCAATTCATTTTGCCCCGGCGCTTTCCCCGTCCCAAAATACACATCACTGCCGTGGGTGAATGCCTGAGCGCTCAAGTCCTTGTTCATCTGCACCGCAGTGGCATCCGTATGCACCCGCACATGACTAAAATCGGTATTAAACCGCGACTCCATGAACGATCGCGTATCCTCAGCCAACGGGCTACCGCTACCCTTGCGGCTCTGTAACTGACTGGCCAAATCCGACGAATCAGCCGCAGACTGCACCGTAGCGATCGGCTTCCTCTGCACCGATGATTCTTCGTCTTCCGGTTGTTCATCCCGTTGCAAAAATTTGGCTTGAACAGGTTCTTCTGGTTCTTCTTCTGCATCCAGCATTTCCTGTCGCTGCACCAAAGGCGTAATCGTTTCTGCCAGCAGCTTTGTCTGGATCGATTCCGGTTCCTCTTCCGCCAAGTCCTGCCGTTGCACATTTGGGGCGGCGGGCGGGGCCATACTCATCACCTGGGCGGCGACCCGATCGGCTTCCTGCTCATACGCATCATTGGGTGGACCGATCGTCACCTTAGTCTGAACGCCCCACCAAGGCATGGTTGACGGTGCAGGTCGATCGGGCGCATACAGCCGAAATGGCTCCCGCCGCGTTGTCTGCCGCTGAGTTTGAGCCGCTCCTGATGATGGGTCTGATTGTCGTTGGACCGTCGGGTTTCCCGTTGATATCGCCTCGGTTTCTGAGTCCAGTAGCTCAGTTAGGGTGTCCGGTTTGCGTGCCACCACTGGTTCTGGGGTCCAGACTTCGCAAGACCGTCGGGGAAATGGATTGGTCAGTGACGCGGCCTGCACTTGATTCGGAAACCTCACTTCAAACAACCCTGGAACCACTGGATTGACCTGTGGTGTGCTGGTGGGAGCGCTGGTGGTGGGCTTTTCGTGGGTGTGCATGGGCAGACTCTGGGGGCGCGGCGATCGGCGGCACGACAGGACATCGACATCCGCCAAGACGAGCAAACTGATACCTGATCATCCTCAAAAATGACCCATTTGACTACTGACTTTAGTTAGTCTTTGACGATTTGCACAATGGCTGTGTCTTTGAACTGGGGCATTTTGACATCTTCCATCAGGCTGGCCCAATCTTCGGCGGCGGTGCGATCGTTGGGTTGCTCATAGCGGCGTAGGGCTAAAGTGCTCATCGTATCTTGCCAGACTCCGGCTTCGGCTAGGGTATTCAGCTTATCGCCCGTGGCAGTGGTTGGGGACTGCACTCGTTCGATCCAACCAATCACGACGATATCGCTGGAGGGATCGAGAGGGTTGCATTTGACGGCCATTTGCCAGAGATATTTTTGGCCAATTTGGAGAGCGGGCACTGAACTCGGTAAGGGGATGGCAATTATTCCCGATTTACCAGTGAGTTGGAATTTCTTGTTGTAGAGGTCCTTCTTTTCCCCTGGTTTCGGGTGCTCTGGTTGCAAGGTAAACTGGGCATTGGTCGTGGCGAAATTTGGAACATCCACAAAAAAGGTCGGGCGTTCAGCGATCGTTTTATCGACTGGTGCCTCTTTGGTGGGGACTTGCTCTTCTGGCAAAGGGGGTGGCACGAGAGCAGTTATGGTTTTGTTACTGGTAGGACCACAAGTGGAAGTGGCAGCGCGGCTAAAGCCTCCAACACGATAACGAGATGGACGCACCCCCACGCGAAAGTTTAGGCGACGGCGTGCTTTTACGGTTCTTGAGGTGTTGCGGGGTGCTGCGATCGCTGATTCAGTGAGTTCGATGAGGGGAATGGTATTGAGCAAGAGAACTAGTGTTAGGGCTTTAATCGCTTGAGATAACCGCATAGATCCACTCTCCTTGTGAGTTAGTAGTACAAATATATGGACATTGATTAACGGTTGATACCATTCATGTATAGGTTTAGGGGATAGCGGATTATGCCGCTGACTGAACCAGCAAAATGGTAGCCTTGATGAAATCGCTCATGTCTACCCCGGTTAATAGATTCAAACAATCTTCTTAAAGTTCCGGAGAATTGGGCTGTTTTGTAATGAACTCGATCGGGGAAGTGACCTGAGAAGCATTAAGCGGAGAGCGATGGCTGATAAGGGTTTCATAGATTATGTTTTGGGTTTGGTAAGGGTGGTGGTTTTTGGGGTGGGTGGGATGGGGAGTTGGGATTGCTGTGGTTGTTGCCAGCTTCTGACACAGGTGGCGGGGAGTTGGTAGTGTTTGCCGGGTTCGAGGGTGGTGATGGTGGTGCCGTCGGTGTTTTTTAATCCGATGGGGACTTGAGGGCTAAATTCGAGGGTGACCCAGTCGCTGCTGGGGTTTTGAGCGGGGAGGGCTGTGGTGGGACTCAGGGGGACGCCGCCTTGGCTGGCAATTTTGAGTTCGCTGTTGGTGACGGCTTTGGCTCCGACGGCTTCGCAGGCGCTGCGGACGATTTGGGAGACGTCGTTGAAGACGATGAGAGGCGTGGAGAGGCCGCGTCCGACGATATCGGCGTCGGTGGAGAAGTTGTTGAGTTGACCGTTGGTGTCGATGTCGTTGGTGCCGTTGCCATTTTCGGCTTTTCTAAACCGGAATCCGTTGACTAGAGTGATTCGATCGATCGTAACCGTGCCACCTTTGCCACCGCCGTCGGCTCGACCAATGATATCACTGCCATCCGGTCCCGTGGGTCGTTCGCCTAACAAATAGCGGACGCCCATGATGCGAATGTTGCCACCATTAGCGCCATTCGTGCCTAGGGTAGAGATCTCGCTTTCATTTTCTAGGGTCATCCGAAAGCTGACATCGAGATTGATACCGCCAGTGCTGACCCCTGGGATGCTTTGCCCAATTTCGGCTTTGATGGTGCCATTGTTCAGATTGGCTCGGCGGGCTGTAATGTTAATTTCTCCCGATGTTCCTTTTTCGCTACTGGCAATTACGTCGGATTTTTGGAGGGTAATGTTGCCGCCAGCGGTATTTAAAGTGACATTGCCAGCTTTAGCCCCATCTCCCTTTGCTGAGGTTCTAATTTCACTCCGGCCTGTACCACCAACTAGGCTAATTTCAGGGCTGATGACAGTGACGTTACCTGCCACACCCTTAGGTCCGTTGGCTTCTACTGAGAGACGACTGCCATTATTCAGGTTGACGGCTTTAGTTGCATCAACCTCCAGATTGCCTGCTCGTCCAGTTGTAGCTGATGCGATGACTTGGCCATTGTTCATTTGCAATGTGTTTAATCCTTTTAGGTTCACATTCCCGCCAACGCCAGAATTGGTCGAAGCCACAATCTGTGAACTGCTATTGACAGTTACATTTTGGGCTGTGAGGTTGATGTTGGCTGGGCTACTGGCTCCTCCGGCATCAGTCGTCGCAGCGATTTGGGCCTGATCCGTTAGGTTCACGGTCTGGGCCGTGATAGCCACTTCACCAGCCGAACCAGAACCATTGCTGCTTACAGCCACTGATGCTTTATCAGCAAGATTAAGGGTTGGGGTCGTGATGCTGACAGAACCCGCCGTTCCACCCGTTTTAGCGGTTGCCTCAATAGAACTATTGCTGGTCAAATTTACTGATGGGTTCGTGCCCTGATTCACTAACACTTGGACATTTCCCGCTACGCCTGAGTTGGTTGAAGCGGAAATAGAGCTATTGCTACTCGTTGTAAGATTGTTCACGCCTTGAATTGTAAGGTTGTTCACGCCTTGAATTGAGATATTGCTTGGGACAGTACTACTGCCCCCTCGATCGGTAGAGGTAGAAATTTGTGCCCGATCACTCAAAGCAACTCGGCTGGTTGCTGTAGTCCCAGAAATATTGACAGAGCCTGCATTGCCAGTTCCTTCAGCTTTAGCAAAAATGCCGCTGGTAAAAGTTTCATTCGGATTAATGTCTGGTGAACTCACTAGCACTTGAACTAAGGCACTATTTAACCTCAAATTACTCAACCGTAATCCTGAGTCAACGCTTGAGTCGCCCACGTTAACGACGCCGATATTAACAGTACTTCCTGGGCTTACTGCTAAAGTTTGAGTTGGGCTACCCACGGTTTTACGAGAAAACTCAGCCCCAGGGGTGGCAACAAAACTTCCAGTATTGACATTCGCAAGTGGCGTTCTGCTGCCTCCGGAGGTCGTCACAAAGCTTGAGTCATTAAAAAGAGGATTAGCGCCACCCTCATTGGTTAAAAATGTTGAGTCAAATGATATAGTTCCAGAGACATTTCCTAGGGCAGAAAGTTGCACACCGGAGCCATTAGAGGCATTAGACAGCAGTGGATCGCCAGTAGCTAATCCTAAAGCGGGTGCCAGAGTTGAAACTAAGTCTCCTCCACGAGTCGAGAGTAAAGTCCCATTGTTGGTAACATTGCCGATCGGTTTTACGAAAATCATAGACCTGAAGCTAGGATCAGCGTTAAAGGATAGTTGAGAACCGGAAGCATCAATGTTATTACTAACAACATTGATGCTTCCGGCGCTTGCTTGTGGGGTACTGAGGCCGCCATCATCCAAGGAAGACGCAACAATTTGCCCACCGCTGCTAATGTTTAGATTATCGGTATAAACCTGAATATTACCGCCTTTAAAGTTGGCATTAGTGGATTGGGTAGAAGCATTAATTCGACCGCGATCGGATAGATTCAAATTTTTGACTGAACTATCGGATTGATTGATGCGAATGTCTCCAGGGGGAGGAGCATTAGGGTCGGTGCTTGAGGTACTTGGAACTACGCTTGCCCCGGAAAAGGTAGAAATTTCACTAATCTGGCCGGAGGAGCTAGTTCCTGAGACCGTAATGGTGTTAGGAACATCAATGGCAATACTACCGGGCGCTCCCTTGCCAGTGCTGCGGGCTTGAATTACAGCGCCATTTAGAAGTGAAAGATTTTGTCCGGAAACATCAATAGTTCCACCATTACCGGAGTCACTCCCCGATGCACTGGAAGAAACAATACTGTCGTTCTTGATGGCAACATCACCACCGTTGGTTGCTTTAAGAGAAACCGTACCTGCACTACCACTATTAAAGCTATTGCCCGCTCCTCGTGTTGTAGGGGGAGTTGTTTTGGCCGTTACCGAACTTTTATCAATCGTAAGGGCAGCGGTTGTAGCAGTCGGATTAGTCGCAGTGGTAGTAATTCCAATATTTCCGGCTTTGCCTGCACCTGTTGTATCAGCTTGAATAGAAGTGCCATCTGAAATCGCGATCGTGCCTCCATTGATTGTGGTTGTTCCTCCAGTGCCATCGACGACGGTATTGAAAATCGTTGTCTTAGTCAGTGCAATGGTGTTGGCATCGATTAAGTTGATCGCCCCAGCGGCTCCTGAACCGGACGCTTCAGATTTAAGGATAGAATTACTGAGTGAGATCGACCCTGATGAATTACTTGCTGTTTGAATTTCAACTGCACCCGCTGTTGCATTAGCAGATGTGCTACTGGAGATGGTACTCTTAGTAACTTGAACTCTATTGTTCGCACCTAGCCGAATTGCCCCTGCGGTTAAGAATCCCACTCCAGATAAAGACGCAAAATTATTTTCTGCTGACAACCGAGTATCAAAAATTGAAATATCATTCGGGCGCAAGCCGGGAGGTGTTGAGGAAGAAAGGATGGAACCGATTGTAATATCCCCCGCTTGACCATTCGCGTTAACAGTTGTTTGGTTTGTTGCTGTAATCGTATTTGCAGCATTAATCGAAACTTTGCCTGCGAAACCAGTATTAGAATTTGCCTGTACTTGTACGTTATTTAAATTGATAAACCCTACTGCTGCTTCGACTTGAATGCGGCTAAAAGAACGGTTAGGAGGAAGTTGAGCCGAAGTGTTGCCAACACTGTCGCTTGAAATTAGTGCAGGGTTAATCCCATTACCAATCACAATATTGCCATTGGCCGCAGTAAGCCCAATATCACCGCCTACTCCGGTTAGGCTAGAAGCATTAATCCCTCCGATCGTTAGGCTATTGCCAATCCCGCTTGGATTTGAAGCCCTGATTTGAATTGAGCGCCCATTCGTTTGAATTGTATCACCCTGATTCATTGTAAACACGCCTCCTCCGGATGGAGCAGTGTTGGCACCCGCTGCAAACTGGATAGAACCAGTAGCACCTGGGGGGGTGAGAGTCAGTTGGTTTGGAGTTATCCCTTGGTTAGTCAAGTTCTGAATGGTAATATTGTTTCTTGCCGCAAGAACGATATTCTGCCCAGTGAGCGAACTTGAAAAAACAGACAGGGTTGTTCCCTCAAGAGCGGTTTGTGGAATCTGAAAGTTTTGAAATAGAGTACCCGCATAGAACTGATACAAAATTGGATCGTTTTGAAGAAACGGCAGGAGAAAGGAATTAATGGAACCTTGAAGAGCCGTGATGATGGACTGACCATTACCGTCAACGATCGTAATATTATTGAAAGGCGAAGTATTTGGATCAGCAACGGTGGGGAAAGTCGGTAAATTTGCTGCTTGTGGCAGCGTGATTGTTCCTGGTGGAGAACCAGCCGCTGTAATGTTCGTTGTAGTTCTATTAATTACTGCATTTAATGGATTTGGGACAGCGACCATAATCGTACCGCCTGAACCTGTGGCTGCTGGATTCGCATCAGCATTAACCCTAGCAGTAGCAGCAATGCCTACCTGAGAACCGTTGATCTGAACGCTTCCACCTGTTGGACCAGAAACATTAACGACTGAACCTCCATTTAATGCAATCTGACCACCTAAAATGCTAATTATTCTTCCTGATGCAGTAAGGGATCCAGAATTGTTGACAGCGGTAGTGCCATTGAGTGCGATATTCCCCCCTGTTGAAGAAACTGAAGTACCGTTGGGCACATTAATCGTATTAGCTTTGACATTTAGGTTTCCAGAAACAGTTGAAGGAGTGGTCGTACCTAAGTTCAAGGTGTTGATATCATTTAGGGTGACATTTCCGCCATCGCTAATTTGCACTGTGTTGAAGTTGTTTGTCCCAGCTAAGGTAATATCATTGGTGCCAGCCGCTAGCGTAGTTGTTGCGCCAACGGTCAGATTTCCACTTTGGGTGATGGTTCCGTTGGCTGTAACACCCAACGTTCCAGTAATATTAGATGTACCTAAATTCAGGGCGCTATCATTATTGAGTATAACGTTTCCACCACTAGTGATTTGCACAGTGTTGAGGTTATTAGTGCCATTTAAGGTGATGTTGTTCGCACCAGTCACCAGTGTAGTTATGTTACCAACGGTCAAATCTCCAGCCTGGGTAATCGCTCCACTGGCAGTCACATTCAGGTTGTTAGTAACATTGGTGGTATTCAGTTGAATTGTGCTACTAGTAGTCGTTAAGTTTCCAAGTGTGCCATTTGTTCCATCTCCCACAGCATTGGTGAAGTTGATCGTGCCTGTGCCAGCGGCGATCGTTAGTGAGTTATTTGCACTTGCTGTATTTTCAGCATTGGCAGCACTATTAACTGTATTAGTAAACGTAACAGGATCATTGCTCGTGGTAAGAGTGGCTGTGGGAGTACCGATCGTGACTGCACCGTTATATGTCTGACTACCAAGAGTGGTTACATTGGCATTGAGGTTGAGGGTGGACGCGGTGAAGGTTAAGCCAGAGCTAACGGTACCGGCATTGATCGGCGCTTCAACTGTAATGAAATTAGAAGCTGATAATCCTATATTTGTCGGTGATGAAGCATTGAAGATGTTATTAGCAGCAATAAAACTAGTAGCGGTAGTGGCATCTGGAGTTACATAATTATTAGCTTCATCAACTGTATTAGTATTAATTCTAGGATCACCATTAGCAACAATCGTAATTGAAGCTGGATCAAGCAACCACGTCCCCGCTTTCCCCAAGGGAGCAAAGGTATTCACCACCGCCGCATTCCCTATTCCCAGGTTTTGCTTACCAGAGGTTTCCACAAAGCCGCCGTTTCCACCTTGTACGCCCCCCTGAGCCGAGATGGTGCCGTTAAATCGGGTGTCGCCATCAGCCCAAACGATAACCTTGCCACCATTCCCGTTTACCAAAGCATCTGCATTGATCACAGACCCAGAAGCAACGGTCGTAGTTTGAGCGTTGACTAAAGCGCCTTTACCTTGATAATCTCCGCCCACCAACACAGTGCCGCCGCCCGTTGGGCTAGAAACCTCAATCCGCGAGCGATCCTGAAGCGCCACCTGATTACCTAACACCTGGACGGTACCCCCTGGTGCGGTGAGCGATCCATTGTTGACGGTTTTGCCACCCACTAAAGACAGATTTTGCCCTGCTCCCACTGCCAAATTCCCCTGACTTGTCAACATCGCTGGCGCATTTTTACCTATTTGCAGCCCGATCGGAACATTCACATCCACCAACGGCACCGCCCGATCGCCCGTTGCCGCAAACCTCTGACTATCCGCAAACTCCACCGCATTCGCCGTCGTCGCTGTAAACGAACCCGCCACATCCAATCGCGCATTCGGCCCAAACACAATCCCATTGGGATTCATGAAAAACAAATTAGCACTGCCCGTAACCCCCAACACCCCATCAATATTGGAAATATTGCCCCCCGTCACCCGACTAAAAATGTTGCGGATCCCCGCCGGATTCGCAAAATAAACCTGACTATTCGTCCCCACACTAAACTGATCAAAACTGTGGAACAACGCCGAATTTCGCTGTAAGCCACCCGTAATATTGGTCCGATTACCCTCGATCGTAATGGCCGAATTCCGACCATTGCCCAGCGTCGCATCCGGAACCACCTGCGCCTGCGCCGAAGTCGTCCACTCCACCAACACCATTGAGATGAGCAAAGCCGTCCAACGAATCAAATGAATAGGAGCTTTCATAAATACCTCTAGTTATAACCAATTGCCAACTAAAATAAACGGTGCCCAATAGTAGGGGTGACGACGAAACTGCGGATCCTCCAAAATCGCCCGCTGCGCCTGTTGCAATGCCACCGCCTTCGACACCTGCCGCTTCGACACCACTTGATAAAACTTCTGCATTAACACAGCCGTGGCATTATCATTGACCTTCCACAAACTGGAGACAGTACTGCGAGCACCCGATTTTAAGGCAATCCCCGCGATGCCGAGGGGTGCCCGCTCATCGCCGATTGCCGTTTCACAGGCACTCAACACCAACAATTCGATCGGTATTGACCGATTAGAATTGCCCGCTCCCAGGGCAGTTTCCAGATCACCCGTCGTAATCACCCCATCAGAAGTCACCAGAAACGTTTTCTCCAGATTAGAACTAAATTGCCCATGGGTCGCCAAATGAACGATCGGTGATACTGATTTTTGGAGAATCGTTTTAAACTGATCGCGGGTAAAATCTTTATTCAACACCACCGTAGACGGGGCAATTTCCTGCTGAAAATCTTTCAGCTCAGTTGCCACAAACGGTAATTCTGAAAACTTCTGATCCCCCACCTTACTGGGTTCCGTCAGCCCAAATCCCACCCCCGACAACGCCTGGGCTTGGAGTGGTTTTGGGGTCGTGAGTTTCAGACCCAAGGTCGTCGCAATGCTATATTGCTCGACCAAAAACTGCTCACCATTTGACAACGCCGCCATCGGAATATTCCTCAATACACCATCCAGCACAAACACCAGCGTTTCAACCTTTTGGGCCTGTAACTGAGGCACGATCGGCTTAATCAGCCAGTCATACAACTGCTGCGAGGGCGTCTCATACTCGAAACTAATGCGATTGCGCAAGCTCATCTGCAACTCGTTCACCGTCTTGGTGAGGGTGATTTGGTCGATCGGCTGGGTATAGAGCTTAGTTTCCGATGCGATCTTGTTGACCCCATTGAGACCGTCCTTCTGGCCGGGTGCAGTTGGACTCACAACACTGACAATCAGAGCAATCCGATCGGGCAAAATCATCGGATAAATAATCGCCGTTTGGGTATTGACCACCACGTTATCCAGTTCGACCGACGATGGCAGACAGTTGGCCCGAAGATAGGTATTAATTTCCTCAAGTTGCAACGACTCAATCACATTACGGGTCTTTATCAAAGTGGCATTGTCTGGCTGGGAAACATCCTTCGGTAACATGAGACTCACCAATTGTCGATGCACTGGCTCTAGCGTCTCCGCCTCCACCAGTTGGCTGTCGGCATTAATCCCCAATAAATCCTGACGCAGACTACGCAGCGTGTTCACCGCCTGGGTATAGGACTTAATCGCAGCATCCCGATCGCCTTGCTGTTCCTGAAACCGCCCCAATTGCGCCGACCAGCGATACACCTGCTCCGTCGCACGCACCGATTGAGCCACAAGCAACGCCTGTTCCGTCGTGGCTTGAGCCAGATCGAAGCGCTGATCTTGCGCCTGAGCGCGACCTAAATGACCCAACGCATTGGCAATCAGCCGAGGATCATTGAGTTGGCGAGCCTGTTCAACTGCCGTCGTCAGTAAAGCAGTCAGCACTTGACCCTGGTCTGACCCAGAAGTTTTTGCTAAAGTCAGGAGACTATTGGCAAAATTCAAGCGGGCCTCGATGCTGGAGCGATCGGGTGGCAGTGCCAAGATTTCAGGTTGCAGCTTGGCCGCAAACTTCTGGGCTTCGGATGTCCGCTGGCTGGCAACCAACAAGGCTAACTGATTGAGATTCGCTCGGAGCCGATTGGTAGAAGAGATGTCCGCCGCTTCCTGATAGAGCTTGATGGCTCTGTCGATATCCTTCTGAAGGGGATCCGCTTTTCCCTCATTGAGCGGACTAAACCGACGAGTTTCTCGAATATTGGCCGACAGCAAATTAGCTAGGGTGAGTTTGCTCGCAGCAATTTCTGGGGGATTTTTCAAGCGTTCGGCGATCGCGAGACTGTCTGCTAAGGTTTTCTGTGCCTCAGCCCGATCGCCCACCACCGAGATCGCTTCACCCAGACTCCGTAAACCCTCCGCTTTCAGAAGAGAATCGGGCTGTTGCTCCAACTGGGTTTTCATCGGCTCTAAAATGTCCCTATAAGCACGACTATGCAACCCCATCGCTTGCAAGGCTTGCGCTTGGCGAATTTGGCTTTGTAACATGCCCTGCTGGTGCTTGATTTGTCCATAGAGCGTTGCAGATTGTTGCCAGGTCTGGAGGGCCGCTTGAGCCTCGCCTCGGATCAGTTGAACGCGTCCCTGAACATTCAGCACCTTGGCCATTACCTCCGTTTTCTGGGGCGTTGGTGGAATGGATTGTAAAACCTCCATACTTTGCTGGATACTCGTTTGAGCGATCGTCCAATTCCCCTGATCACTGGCAATTAAAGCAAGATTACTCAGCGCCACCGCTGCGGTCAGCCCCTGGCCCTGGGTCTGTTGCTGGACTTGTTTCAGCAGAACCTTGGCTTCTTCAATTTGACCCTTTTCGTAACGCTGGTGACTTTGCAGCAGCAATGCCTCAACGGATTCGGCGCTCACCCCAGTGTAAGGATAGTTGCTGAGGACGATCGCCATCACCATCACCAAGATGAATCGCGCCAATCGGCTACTGAGTCGGCTAATCCGTCGCATAAGGAACCTACTGCTAGAAAATGAGCGGCATAACCATACTTTTACTCATTATATTTAGCCAATTTATCAAGTCAGACAATAGACTATAGTTAGAGATTACATGAAATTTTCATGAATTAAAGTAAAGGTAACAAATTAACAACTCCACTACTCAGAGGTGTCCCGATCGCTTGATGGCAAAGGATTTTCCGGCAGTTCCTCCCGATCGCCTTCCGATCTTTCTTCTTCTCCAGATTTTGCGGTCGCCGCCAGTAAAGCTGTCAGTGCCTTTTGAGCTACGGCTTGCTGCGGATTGAGCCTGATGGCTGTTTTTAGCGCTTGAATCGCCTTAGGATATTGCTGAAGTTGGGCTAACACCAACCCTAATCCGGTCCAAGATTCAGCATTGGTTTTGTCGAGCGCGATCGCCCGTTCATACGCCTGCTGGGCGTCAGGAAAGTTTTTAAGCGCGACCAAAGCCAGAGCACGATTTTGCCAGCCTTGGACCAGTTTTGGATTGATCCCCAGGGCTTCATTCGCAGAGACCAGCGCTCCAGGATGAGCACCCAAAGACCACTGCAACGCACTCAAGTTGGCCCAGGTTCCAGCATTTTTGGGATCGCGTTTAAGCGCCTGCTTGTAAGCCGTGAGGGCTTCGTTGGGTTGATTGAGCGATCGCAAAATCCGCGCTAGATTAGCCCAAGCTCTAGCATCTTCACCATTGAGAGCCAAGGCTCGCCGCACCGATTCCAGGGCTTCATCATCCCGTTTGAGGTACCACAGCACCACCGCCCGATCGTTCCACATCTCCCCCACCTCAGGTTGCATTCCGACCGCGCGGTTAGCATAGGCCAGCGCCAACTCTAATTTACCCAGCATGGTGAGCGCGACACTATTTTGGTTCCACGCTTGGGCGATATTGGCCTGCCCCCACTTGCCATCGCCCTGAATCGCTTTTTCACAGGTGGCACTGGCGGCTTCCGCTTGCTGCAACTGGTTTAATACGCGACATTGAGCCAATAACGCCTCCGACCAATTGGGTTGGAGGTACAGGGTCCGATGGTAGGCGGTGAGGGCATCGATAGGACGGTTGAGTTCCTGAAGGGTACGACCTTGCTGAAACCAGGTGAGGGCATCGTTGGGCTGAAGGTGCAAGGCGCGATCGAATGATTGCACAGCCTGGTCCAATTGTCCCATGGTTTTTTGCGTCGTTGCTTGACCCCTCCAAGCGGCTAGCGGGGATGCTTGACCCCACTGACCATTCCCAGTTAGCGCCCGTTTGAAGTAATCGATCGTTTCACCGGGGGGCTGACCTAGTTTTTGCATGGCTTCGCCGCGATAAAAGAGGGCTTGCGAATCTTGAGGATTTTTAGCCAGCACTTGATCATAGGTTTGGATGGCAGCCTGGTAGGCAGCCGGGGTCCCCAGCAATAAACTGCGATAGTGATGGGCCGTAATGGGAGTCCTTTCGCCCCAGTTGGCATTGACTTCTAGGGCTTTTTCGCAGGCCGCCAAAGCCGTTGCTGTCTGTGCCACTTCGGTGAGCGCAATGCATTGATCGCTCCAAGCTTGGGAGTGGTTGGGCTGGCGTTTGAGGGCTTGACCGAGGGCCGCGATCGCTTCAGGATATTGCTTCAGATTCAACAGCAGCGCACCATACTGCGACCACAATTGGCCATCGCCAGATCGTAGTTCGATCGCCCGTTCACAGGCTGTCACCGCTTCTGCGGGCTGGGTTTTCGCCAGGGTTGTACAGAGTTGCATCCAATAGGTGGAATCTTTCAAATCCTGAAAGCGATCGCGGGCAACCGCTGGTACTGCCAGTAGGACTAGACCAATCGTCGCCAATCCAAGTTTAGAGGCAAGTTTAAGGGAAGGTATTTGGGGCATGGGCTGGGGCTGGGGAGATGTTTCACCGATTGAACTGGGGCGGTTGTTCGATGGGGGAAAGCCGATCGAGCACCGTTGGGGACGGGACGTTGAAGGGGGCAGGGGAGGGCGTCGAGGAGGGGGCTGCGGGAGAACCTGAGCCGTTGGTTGGTTGGTTTGGACTCTTGTCTTGGGCTGTAGCAGGAGGGGAGGGCGTTGTCGCTTTCATCGCCGCGATCGCTTGGGCAACAGGGTCAACGGGCTGCGGGTTAAAGAGTTCGATCGTGACCGATCGGGTGAGCAATTCACCGGAGGGAGTTTTGACTTGGAGCGCGATCGTCGTATTGCCCTGTGGACTTAAGGGAAACATCACTTGACCAACCAGCGGCACGGTTCCGGGCGAAGGGTTCAAGGTGACCTGGGTGCTGCTGCCTCCTTGGACCCGCCACCTCAACTGTAAGACGGGCGGCGCTTGGGCTTGCGTCACGGGAATTACGAGTTTGGCCGGGGCTTCTTGACCATTAATTTGAAAGTTCAGAATTTGCGGCATCTGGGGCTGGATTTTAATCAATTCCGTGGCTTTGGGCTTGGGCTCCACTGCCCCTTCACCCGGTCCTGCTTTCCCATTTTGCCCCACGGGCACGACCTGCAACTCGAACCGATATTCCCCAACAGAGGAGAGGCCCGTGGGCAGATTGCGACAGATCAGCGTTGGTCCGATCGGTGGACAGAATGCTCGTAGTGACGGGGGCACCTGACCGGGAGTGGTAAACTCAAACCAACGATCGCCAACCATTTTGCCGTCTTTATCCCGGCCAATCAGGTGCAGTGCAGCAATATCAGTTGGCATCGTCACCGTCCAATCGAGCCGAATCCCATCATCGTCAGCTACGGGGATTTTCTTTTCAGCAGCCGTTGGTTTTCCTGGAGCCGCTTCCCGATAGACCAAGGCTTGAGGAACGAGCGTAGTAACCGTTGGCAGTGGCTTTGCGGTAATTTCGACGGGACTAGATTTCAAGGCGATCGGGGTTGCCCCTCGTCCTTTCGGGATTAGCGTCAGTTCAAATACATACTTGCCCGGTTCAAAGGCATCGCTGCGAATCTGACTACAGCTTAATAGAGACTGCTGCTGGGTACAAAATGGCCGGAGGGCTGCGGGTAACTGACCATCCTTGAATTCATAGACAAGCGGTCCACTGAGAATTTCGCCCTCGGGACTGTAGCCCGTGAGTTTCAACGTTTGAATCCGATCGGGATGTTCAATCTGCCAGCGCACTCGTGCCATATCCTCATTAACGGCAGCATAGCGGCTATCTTCGGCGGCAAACTCGACGATCCTGGGTGGTACCGGAGGTCGTAGCCAATACCACCAGATCAGGAAGGCCAATGTTCCCAACAGACCCAATCCAGCTAAGGCCGCCAGCAGTAACTGCCACCAGGGGCGCGGTTGCCAGATCAACTGGGCTGGAATGGTCTCTGGCGTTAGCCTAGGGTGCTGGATATCGATAAAATCGATCCGAAAGGGATAAACCTTCCCAGTTCCGATCCAAGGGCGTTGCCACCAGGGCTGAGGTTGGGCTTCTAAGGGCACGACCGCCGTGGTTTGCGGGGCAATATCAATCGCATCGGTGAGTAAGGTATAGAGACATTGGTGGGGCGGCGTGAGGGGTGTGAGGGTGAATTGCACCCGACGATTGGTGTTGCCCAGATTGGCAAACTGGAGGGTGAATTGGGCAGGTCGATCGCGCACCTGATCGGATTGAGCCTGCAACTGGGTCTGGAGTTGATAGATCGGCTCGACCCACAGATACACCAAGCCCAGCAACCCGAGGCTGGGATCGTTCTCGGAAACTAGACGAAGGGTGGGGAGATAGCTGCCTGCGAGGGGCAAAGCAGGAGGGCGCAGTAAGACCTGAATCAGCCCACGATCGCCGGGGTTAACCCCCAGGCTATCCATTTGGCGCACCAGCCCCAGACCGCCAAAGTCGCTGGGATAATTCACCTCCACCGTCCAATCGAGAGGTAATCCTGTGCATTCCAAGCGAAACCTATCGACTCGTTCGGAGCGATTTTCGACCGTTAATTCGAGGGAAACGGGATGGCCGATCTGGACTAGCAGTGGTCGATCGGGCGTCGTGTCGGGCTTCAGTGCAAAGGTCGAATCTTGGCTCGTTTCAGTGGCGTCGGGAGCCACGATTTGGAGTCGTCGTCGAGTGGGCGGTAAGTAATAGTCCGCATAGGCCGCTTGGGGGCGGGCCACGATTTCATACTCTAACCATTGGGGAGGCACATCGGCGGGAACGTCAATGCAGAAATTGAGGTCTCCACTGGTGTCACAACTGAGCGCGACCCATTGCTCAGGTTGCACACACCACTGCGCTAATCGGTCCTTGTCTTCATCCCGCGCACCTTCTAACCGGACCTGTACTACGCCATCGAGATCGCCTCGGTTGGCAATGGTGACCCCGAGGTAATGTTTGTGTCCGGGGGGAATGCGATCGCCATCCCAAGCGGCAACAAGAACTGTCAACGGTGACAAGGCAATACTACTCGTGGCGCGATTGGTATTTGTGATACCTGTTGCATTTGTGGTCATGATCCTCCTCCTGCTAATACGGGACAACGATCGCGATCGCGATCTGATTGATCTCCACCTTCAAAGGGCACCCGACTCAACCGGACCCGACCGTCATTCCCGCCACTGGTGACCCAAACGCTGTCTCGGGTTTGCATCACATCGATCGCATTGAGGGGTTGATTGGTCCGCTCTAACACCCGCCCCTCCGAGGCACTGGAAAGCCTTGCACCTTGACCATCGAGGGGCCACAGTTTGACTTGACCATCGTCTCCCGCACTGACCAAGAAACAACCATTGGCGCTAAGGGCAACAGCGCGCACTGGGCTTCCCCCATGCCCCAACCAAGGCTGATCGATGACAGTACAAGCTCCTCGGCTTTCGACACAGGGTTGGGTATCCCACAGACTCAGATGACCCTGAGTATCTGCAATGGCTAACAAATTGGGCTGCTGTTCGGCGGAACTGAGGCTGGTAATGTAATCGGTTGAGCCACCGGAAAAGGGATAGGGGACTTCGATCAAGGGATTGGGTTGGGTCTGAGCTGTTGGGGACTTCGCTGTCTTGGTGGTAGTTTTGTCCGCCGGACGTTTGGAGGTTGACTTTTCGCTCTGGCGGGTATCCAGTAGCTTCCAGTTGTTATAGCGTCCAGCGATCGCCAGGTAACGATCCGTATTACCCACCCAGGCCATCGCTTGAATCGCAAATTCGGTGTCATAAGCCTGCTGAGGGAGGGGTGATAACGCCGCGTTGCTGGAGGAGTCAGTGAAATTATTGGGTTTAGCCCCACGCCCGGTCATGTCCCATTGCAGGACGAGTCCACTGCCATGAGCACTGTAAAGGGTACGCGCATCTCGACTGAAGACCAGATTAAAGACTCGATCGTCTTTGTCAGGCGTGAGGCTCGATCGGGTTCCGGTGAGCAGATTCGCGACTTGGATTTCGCCATTCTCAAACCCGATCGCCATCTGGTCATTATTCACGGGTCGATACCGCACCACCCGCACCGCTTTTTTGAGGCCGCCGATCGGTCTTTGAGTTTGCAGGGACTGGTTCTGCACCCGCCAGCGCCGAATGGTTTGATCATCGGAGCCACTCAACACCTCCGTGCCTTGCCCACTAAACTGCACCGAATTCACTGGACCGTGATGCCCCGAATCCCCCAGCAACAGCCAGCCCAATGCCCCCAAGCCCAGCGCCAACAGTGCCCCCAACACTTGTAACCAGAGGGGAATGACGGGGAAGAGACGGACAGTGAGGGTGTGCCGATCGGGTTCCAGTGGTGTCGGTAAATCAGCAACTTGCGCCGTCACTTCAAAGGATTGCACCCGTGTCCAACCCAGCCAGGGCAGGCGACGCTGAATCTGGAGTGGCAAGCGATGCTCCCCCATGGGCAAGGCAGTGAGTAATTCGCCAACGAAAACGCCCGGTGGCAATTGGGTCGGATCCGGGTCCTCCTCTGGTCTCGATGGCTGCCAAAACCAGCGCCGAGGCGGTTGTAAATCCTTAACTCCAATTTGAACAGATGGCTCTAGATTCGTCTGGTTATTCAACTCAATGGAGAAGTTGGCAGTGCCCTGGGTCGGGTTTTGCCAGCGTCCGAGGGCTTCAGGAATGCTCGCCTCTAGTGGGTCGCAATCAAACAACAACAGACCCGCTGGTTGGATATCCAGATGTCCGGGGGTGATCACCGTGGGAAACCGACCTGTTGCCTCCAATTGTAGGGGATAGGTCCGACTGGGCGCTTGCATCGGCGGCGGCACCTCCCCAGCAAAGGTGACTCGCTGGAGTTTCCCGGCTGGCAGGGTAAGAAATTGCTGCGGACCATCCGGAAACCAACTCTCGGGCAACCCTTGTAGCCGTAGGGTAATGTCGATCGCCGCAGCCGTAGGATTATACAGTTGACCGATAATCGCCACCCGTTCACCGGGCTGGGCTTGGAGCGAGGCGACCGTCAAGGTGAGATCGGGCGGTTCACCCTGAAACCCTTCAGCGATTAGCCTCAGGAGTTGGCGATCGAATTGATTGGGCAATTCCCGTGATGTGATCTCCACCGTCAAATCGATCGCACCACGAAACTGCTGGGCAATGGGCGGCAGGGCCAAAATTTCCACCTGAAACCGAGCGCAATCTCCCACTGGAATCTTTGAGGATACCGATGGCATCAGGCGATACCAGGACTGATTATTATGGGACGTGACGCCAGCCGCCACAAGCGTGATTTGAAACGAGGCAAATCGATCGCTGTCGTTGTATACCATTATCTCAAACCTTGCCACTGGCTGGCTCGCACTCAGCGTGACCTGGCGACTCGAAATCTGGGTCGAAATCTGCTTTTTCTGGGTCGCCGATTCAAGCATGGGAAAAGGGAGGGTAAAGGGGCAAAGGGGGAAGAACGAACCCTGTTTAAGTGTTTTGGAGTTTAAGTGCTTTGAAGTTTAAGTGCTTTGGACTCGACCTCGGAGGCTGTCGGGACGGTTGTCAGACTGGGGGGCTGGAAGCTGTTGCATCGCTTGGTGCCATTGCTGGCGTTGGACGGCGAAGGAGAGGAGATTAATGCCCCATTCTTGGGCACTGCGCAGGGCATCGCGAGGGAGGTCGGGTTGCGCATTGCGGCCCCACGATCGGCTCAGATCGCCAACCATCCAGACTAATCCGCCCCAATTTTTCAGATAAATCGTGTGACCTTGCCTTTTCGGCCACTGGCTAAAGGTGAAGGGTTGCCAGCGGAGGGGGTGGTCATTGTCGAGTTCCCCAGAGTCGGTCAGGTCAAGACCTAGTTGGGGGGCGATCGCCTGCAACGGCTGTTCTAATTCAGCCAGTTGATTTTGAAGTGCCTGCTGATTGGCTGTGACCTCGGTTTGCAGTTGCTGACCCATCTGGGCGAGTAGATCGACATCACGTCGGGCTTCTGCTAAACCCGATTCCAATTCTTGCCCCAAATCAAGCCAGTCCAGTAAATTCACCTCAGCGAAATCAGCCCCGACGAGCAGCACGCCCCCTTGAGCTAAATAGGCTTGTACCTGTTGCAGAGCCGGATTGGGCAGGGTCTTTAAGATCTCGTAGCTAACGTGGATGAGGTGACAATCGAGGGCGTCGCGTTGCCCTAAGCCTTTAGCTGGGAAGGTCTTGACGCTGGAGTTGCCGTTCAGGGCAGGATATAATCCATCCAGCGATCGCAACAAATCGGTCAATCCCTGACCACTGGCAATGTCAGCAGGCCGATCGCTCACAATTTGACCCACCTGTACTTGTCCCTGGGGATAGGGTCGGGGCGATCGGCGACCGCGAAAATCAAGCTGATTGGGGCCGGGTGAGAATACATTGGACGGGGCTTGAATTTGGGTTGCATTCGGTAATAATGCGATCCGGCACAATTCGACATCGTGGGGATCGAGATGCAATTTTTCGACAATCCGAAAGTTCTCAGTGACGGTGTGTTGAGTCGGAGGGTGCCGTAGATCATCGGGATCGACATAATTCACTGCGATATGGACCACCAAAGACTGACCTTCGGGGGCTTCGGACATAATCCGAAAGTCTTCGGGCTGCTTGACAATAATGGGATTGCCTTCGACATCGATCGCGATACCGGGCTGAATTTGGAGTACCCGACCGTCGGGCTGATCGGCGACTGTGGTGACGCCTAAACCATTGACAATGCCAGGTTGCTGAAGGGCTTGATAGTGAAAATTTTGCCGTTGTCGATGGTATCGATGAGCCTGCTGCCACCGATCGGCATCGATCGCCATGCCATCGCTGATGTGCAATCGTTCAAACGTTTCTAATCGGGGATAGGGACGCGAGTCAGGCATGGACAGTCTCCTGGGTAGGGGCAAGTGCAGCAGTCACGGGTGCGATCTCAAGGTCATAGGTGCAAACGGCGGGTTTTTCTTGCTCGATGATCGTCCGCACTAATCGTTCATCGAGCCATTGGTCGGCGTTGGGGCAGAGTTTGACGACAAAGTGCCAAGGCTTACCACCACCGAGGAGGGCTGTGGGGCCGATGACCGTTTCGCCCAAGACAAATCCCCGTCCGGCTGCGGTATGAATTTGAATCGGCTGTTGAGACGGCGATCGGGCCGGATCGCTCATGGGTAACCCGGTGTAGATGTGGAGGTAAAACTGCAATCCTTTGCGGGTCCCGCGCCAGCGATAAATCTCCATTGCCCGACGGATCAGCGATCGTTGTTGGGCTACACTCCAGGCTGCTTCGTTTTGCCAGCCGACCCATTGGGCTAAAAAGGGCAGCAAGGTCTCGGGTGCAGTGAGGGGATCGAGATAGGCCCACATCGTTTGCAGTGTATTCACCGTCGGCTCAAAGGACTGCTCAAAAATCTTCAGGAATCGACCAATAAAATCAACTTCTTGATAGACGGCGGGTAAAAATTCGGGATACAGACTACGAGGCCGGAGGAAAATTCGGAAGGGATCACTAGCTAAGAGTTCTGACGATCGCTCCGACGATTGCTCTGACGATTGTTCTAAAGATCGCTCTAACGATCGCTCACTTGTTAACTCTGGCGCTAACCCGCGATGCACCCTCACTTCGCCCTGATAGTTCAGCATCAGCGTTTGGTCGGGGACTAATCCGGTGCGGGTTTCAAAAAAATCTGGGTCAGGCCGAAAACGAACGACGGCTTCGGTGGGGCGATCGGGCTGAAGCTCATGACCTTCGGTATGCAGACTATACCAAGTCGAGGGCATATTGCCTTGCACGCGCAGATGATAGGGCAGCGGCTGTTCGCCCCGATGTTCTAGCCGGATCAACAACTCTCCCACTTCCCCCGGACAAAGGCAGAGACTGGGCATTTCTGTCGTCTCACTGTCTGCTAATGCACCCCAAGTCGCTAGGGTTGCTTCCCCGACATTCGGCGCATTGGGCACTGACATGGGGAACAGTTGCAGGTGCAAAGTGCGGTGATCGATCCGTTGAGTCATAGTGCCTCCCCGCCGACCATCTGAAGGCGATGGGCTGATTGGCGATCGACCTCTGCCCAGGAACAAATCACGCCGATCGGCCCCGGATCGACGATTCCACTGGAGACTAACTGCCGTTGCCACTGATTGGCTTTGTGTAACTCAAACAATTGGAGGGTATCCAAGAACTGAACGCCCGGTGTACTTTGCAACAGTCGAACTAAATCTGATTGATGGAGCACCATACCCAGATCCCAGCCCGTACCCAGGCGACCTCCAGTCAAAGGATTCAGCCACTCGTAGAGCGCAAGGGTCAACTGACGCCGCAGCCTTTCGCGAGCCGGACCCACTTGATAGTCTGGCTCAATGCCCAGTACAGCTTGCACCGAAACGCCGACATACTCCGGTTCCTGCAATTGGATTTGGGTGCCGAGCATACAGCGATCGATCAAAAAATCCTCAATCTCGTGTCGCAGCGGGGTACTCAATGCATAGGCTTCCGGGGGCTGACCGCGTTCCCAGTTTGGTCCACTGACGCGCGGAACAACATAGACCGTCGCCATGCCGGGAAGCTGACCGACCTGCCGTCTGGGACAGTAAGCCCGCCCTACAGCTCGGCTCGCCTGTAACGCCAAGGTTTCATAGTCTTCCGCCGTGACTGCCCGGTTCCGGGTCCGTAGCAATCGCGGAACTCGCAGCACAGCTTCATCCAAATTCTCTTCATTTGCGCCATCGCGTCCCGGTTCGTGGTTGGTGACTCGCTTGACGTAGGGCAGGGCGGTTTTGAGAATGCGCAGTGCTTGTTTGGGGACATTGCCGCGATCTCCTCCTCCCGTGCGATAGGATGCCATGTGCAACAGTGCATTGCGTGGCGGAACCAGGCCGTATTGCTGCTCCAGGGTTTCCAGCCGTTCCACTTGCGCTTGGTTCGTTGTCTGCCCTTGCCATTGCACTTGTCGTCGAAACTGCACTTCGGCTTGCAGATGTTGGGGTTCGCGGATCTGGGGACCAAACTGGAGGCGACCCGTGCGCGAGTCGAGAGTGTAGTGGCGATCGATCGGCCCAGAGTTGGCAAAATTTTCCACTTCTATCCAGCGTTGGGGCGGTTCACCCAAGGGCGTCACTTGCAAATACTCGCCGTCTTCCCGTTCTAAAATGCCCTGGGCTTGTAGGTAAAAGGTTTGCCCAGGGGTGCCATCGCTTTCGCCGACCAGTTCATTCAACACCCGCGAACATTGCCGTGCTGGGGTGCGACCGCCGAGGGTTTGGGCAAAGAGTGTCGTGACTTGGGGCGATCGGCTAAAGCGTTCTCCAGCGGACTCCTGACAACGGCATCGTAACCAGCGACCATAGTAGCCCGCAAAGGTGGTTGCGACCCAAGTCAGCGGCAGGTGGAGCAAAATATCGGCCTCGCTCAACCCCATGATGCCCCGCCTTTCGACATCATCGAAGCTAAAGCCCTTGGTGCTGTCATCCTCTTCTCGCAGTAAGACCGATCGCCACTGTTCACCATCCCAGGCTTCCCAATGGCGAGGCGGGCGGTTGGGGTTAATGCCTGTCGAACCTGCGGGTTCCCCTTCGATCGTCAAGAGAATGACGTTGCCGTCTAAGGGTTCCGTCGCATCAAAGACCAGATAGAACGTATCTCCCGTTTGGGGCATCATCTCAAAGACGGGTTGTTGTCGCCCTGTCCAGCGTCCTGCCCATTGTCCGCTCGTATCGCGGCTCCATTGGTTGGTGAGTCGATCGCGGACTTGCTGGGGTTGGTCTCCCGCCGCTGATTCGGTGAGGAAATGGCGAATCCAGGGGAGGCCGATCGATAATTCGCGATCGGTACTAAAGACAATCGCCATTTCCGTTTCCGTACGCTCAGTCGCCACTTCAGCCCCCACCGGAATCGGCGGAATCGAGCGTTGAGAATCTTGGGGCCGGGTTAAGTAGAAAGACAATACGGTGTGAGCCGGGGCGGGGGGCTGTAGGCGTACCCCGAGTAGCTCCAGGAAGGCCACATAGTTACGCCGGGGCACTTGATTGAACCGCAGCAGCATCTGGTCCGTCAGCCAGGAAAACAGTTCAATCAGGGTCACGCCTGGATCGGCAGGATTATGATTGGTCCACTCCGGGCAATAGCGGGGAATGCGCAGCAGGCATTCATCGACGAGATCTTTGAAGGTGCGATCGTCTAGATCTGATTTTGGGAGTTGGGGTAAAAAATCAAAATCCACAGGATCTCTCCATGAGTAACGATAAATCGGCGCTAAGGATTACGAAAGACTTTCTGCATCGGCTGGCATGAGGTAAAAGGGATAGACTAAGCTGCGCGTATCGTGGCTCTCGGTGGGGTGATAGCGGATGGTAATATCCACTCGCCCCCGGATTGGATCGGGATCGGTGAGAATTTCGTCCAGCTCAATCCGGGGTTCCCAGGCTTCTAGGGCTTCTTCGACATAGAGCCGCAGTAACAATAGGGTGCTGGTATTCAATGGGGCAAATACCAATTCGGACAGGCGTGACCCAAAGTCGGGGCGATAAACGCGCTCACCCAAGTTGGTCCGCAGAATTAAATGAATGGATTCTTCCAGATTTCGCGTTTCGGCGCTGATCTGTAAACCGCCTGATAGGTTGGTTTTGAGGGGAAATCCAATGCCGCTGCCAAGATGAGAAACCATGAATGTGCCTAATCTGTGGAGAAGTCCTTTGGAGTACTATAGTCAGCAACTGGCTCGGCGGCTATTTGACAAAAGTTAGGGATTGGCTAATTAATCGATATAGTCAGTAATTTTGCGGTTAGCTTGGGGGCGAGCGATGCTACTTTCGATGCCAACGACTGCTCTCGGCTATGAAGCGATCGTATGGCCCAGATGGGTGGTCGTCGGGGCGATTTCGGTGGTTTAAGCCTAGACCAGCATAGGATTCTATGCTGTTAGTGTCCAAGCGAACGACGATCGTGCTGCCCGATAAGGTTTTCCAGAGCCTTGAAGATTGGGCTGATGATGAAGGCAGAGCGACGGCCAATCTGGTGGCTTATTTGGTAGAGCAGGCAGTGCGGGGGCGATTTCCGGATGAGTTCCCGCCCAAAATCAAAACTGAATCTGCCACGCCGACAGCCGTATCACCGACAGCCCTATCTTAAGTAAGGGGCGATCGCCCTTTTCCCGTCCCACTGCGATCGCACTCCTTCCAAACCCCCAAAAACGATCGCCTCTTTCCTTTCCAACCGCGATCGCACTCCTTCTAAAAAACCCAAGAAGCGATCGCGTCCTTCTTATTTCCAACCGCGATCGCCCTTCTTCCAAAATCTCAAAAGCGATCAGTTCTTCTCTTTTAACCGCGATCGCTCTCTCCCCTTTTCAACCGCGATCGCGTTCCTTCCAAAACCCAAAAAGCGATGGCTCTACAAGCTGGCTTCAATCTCAGCGATCGCGGAGTGTCTGCAAAGCAGAATCACTCTACACGATCGGCGATCGCACTTCAATTATGGTCGGGGCGACGAACCCAGATAGCACCGTCTGAAGGAGATTTCAGACCTGGTGCCTGCTGAGGGGTAAGCAGCTTCAGATCTCGCTTTTCATCACGTTCAGTGACATCACTCCTTCCGCTTATTTCCCAGACATTACCCGATCCTTTCGGATGGACATTAGGATATTTATTTGTCCGTTTGAGTTCTGCAGAATCCCGCTGCTCATCATTTTTGGCTTTCTTTTCAGCGTTGATGAGGTTAAGTGCTTCTTGAACATGCTGATTGTATTTTCCACACATTGCATTCATCAGAGTGCTAGCTGGCACAGGCGAAGGGTAGCCATGTCCCTGATAAAGATATTCGCCACCCTGACTATTAACGACAATCGCGTTCTCCAGTTTCCAGACATCAGGAGTGTTTGCTGTTAACGGGACATAAGTTGGATGGTTATAAAATACGACATGATCACCAATAGTAAACTCTTTTTCACTATTTACTTTCATTGCTTTTAGAGGAGTATCTTGCTTCACAGTAGGAGATTTTGGCATATCAGAGAGACCCACAGGTTTGGTAAGTTCAGAGAATCCATCCCACTTCAAAATAAGGGGAATATTGCCAATTTTTACATTTTCATTGAAACGGGAAATGCCGATTGACTCAGCCCATGCTCGGTATTCGATGAGGCTCACTAAATAGTCGCAGTGGATCAACGTACGCAAGCGTGGATCACGCTGTCCTGTAAACAGCGTAACAATAGCCTGATAAGCATTTGCTTTTCCAGTCGGAGATAAATTGAAGAAATATTCACCCGGATATTTTTGAACAGATCCCCAATACTGAAGCGCTGCCTCGTTCACTCGGGCAGGAAAACCCTCAGTACCGTCCTGCTTTTTGTTTGGATAACTGAACCCCTTCTCTTTCTTTGAATTCTCTTTCTGTGATTTCTGCATATACAGACTGACAAGTGTTTTTTGCCGAACATCCGTCTCAAGCTGTTCGACCTGATCGTATTTGGAAGCTGAGAGTAGCTCATTGATTGTTTTGCTGATCAACTCCTTCCGAACTTTCACTGTCAACGGCAGATCACCTTGTTTGTTGTTGATAATATCTGCTAAACGGTTAAGCACCTCCTTCCGCATCTTCTCTTTCGTTTTTTCTGCCTTGCTTTTTGCGTTGCCTTCCAATTTTTTCTGGATTGCCGCCATAACATCCGCTCCACCAGACACCATGTCAGCTTCTTTGCTATGGGCGATGAGGGCTTCAAGAGCATCAGGATTTAGGGCGGCAAGAAGTCGATTTCGCATGGCACCTTTTGCCGCAGCTAACATAAAGAATGCGCCGTTGGATGGTGCATAGTTCTCGCTACGGATAGCCCAGAGGAGGTTCTCACTACTCTCTTGAAATGCTTTGTCCCCAGAACCCGTCGCTGCGTTAGAAAGTCCAAGATGGATTCGTGGACGATCGCACCCCACACCTTTCTCATCAAGGTTGTCTGAGAGCTTCTTCTGATCCGCAAGAGTGAGCGAACGCAAGACTTTCACCATGTCTTCTATTGACAGACCGTTTAAGATGTAATATGCACCAGGCGGATCTGGCTTGACCCAGTTATCTTCGTTCGTTGCAGTGCGTACCCAGTTAGTACGATCACCGATCCATGAACCTTGCACGATCCCAGGTACCGCCTCCGTAATGTTGCCAATGTGAGACTGTAGCCGCCTTGCAATACCAGCCTGCTCTTTGCCATCAAGGGAGCTAGCAGACGGTTCCGCTCCTCCACTTTGCTGAATCGTATGTGCCAACTCGTGGGCGGTCAATGCATCCTTTGCAGGAGCTTTGCTAGCACCAAAGTAAACATCTTGTTTGTGCGTGAAGGCTTGGGCATTCAAATTCTGATTCATCTGAACAGCTTCGTTGCCTGTATGCACCCGCACCTGGCTAAAGTCTGCACCAAAGCGGGGTTCCATGAACGATCGCACCTCCTCCGACAACGGACTGCCCCCACCCTGGCTACTACTTAGTCGATTCTCAAGATTGCTCCCCGCTTGAAAACCTGCATCGGGAGATCTTTTGGTTTGAATCTCCTCTTCTTCCTCTGGCATCGCCTCACGTTGAATCGAGTCACTTAAAGCTTTTGTTTGAATCTCCTCTTCTTCCTCTGGCATCGCCTCACGCTGAATCGAGTTGCCGAGCGGTTTAGTTTGCAGTTCTTCCTCTTCTTCAGGTATTGCCTCGCGTTGAATTGAATTTCCTAGAGATTTGGTTTGTAGTTCTTCTTCCTCTTCTGGCATTGCTTCGCGCTGAACTAATCGCGTGATCGTTGCCGCCAAAGGTTTCATTTGCAGTTCCTCTTCTTCCTCCGGCATTGCCTCACGTTGGAGGGTTTGCTGGACGGTAGAGTCGGGAGTACTCATCACATGTTCGGCGACCCGATCGGCCTCCTGCTCATACACATCATTGGGCGCACCCACCGTCAGCTTTGCCTGAAGAAAATTCGGCGCAGGTCGTGGACTCGGATCATGAGGAAGCATATCGCGCCAGCTATACGGACCCGGCTGCCGCTGCACCGCCTGCGCTTGCGGAGCCTCCCCCCAAGGACGCGGCTTAATCGTCATCGCCAAAGGATTTTCACTTGACTCAGAATAGGTGCGATGCTGACGGGAAGATCGGGTCTGCATAAACTTCACCAAAGGCGACAGGATGAGGAAGGCAAATGGATAATCAGGTTATATCTTGAATCCCCGATTTGACTAATGGACTAAAGTTAGGTATTGGTTCAGCTTAACTATCCTAAAACGGAATGATTTTAGTCGGCGTAACGATCGTCACAGTACCGCCAGTCAACGTAATGGCGCTGCCAGTAATCGTGATGGCACCAGCGGCAGTTAAACTAATCGCGGCTCCAGCGGTAATGGCCGCCGCTGCTCCCGCCGATATCGTAGCCGCTCCGCCAGCGGTCAGGCTAGCCACGCCACCCGCCTGCATACTCATCGCACCGGCTGCGGTAGAACTAATCGCCGCCGCATTCGTGCTAACTGCACCGATCGCCGTCGTGCTAATTAGCCCCTTGGCATCCACTTTTACATTCGCGATCGAGTTCAAACTAATCGTTGCCGTCGGATCACTAAAGGTCAGTTTGTGCCCTCCAGACGTCTCAATATCGATAGTTTTGATCATATCGTTAAAGGTCAGCTTGTGTCCCCCCGCTGTTTTAATGGTAATGCCAGCCTGACTGCCGCCTTTAGTTTCCTCAGTAAATTGGAGCTGGTGTCCGGTACGGGTTTTAATGGTTCGCTGCCGCACTTTACTATTGGTAACTGAATCGCCAACACCAACGGGCGGGCTATCCTTCCCATTCCACAGGCCACCGAGAATAAAGGGCCGATGAATATCGCCATGCTCAAACCCCACCAGCACCTCATCATCAATTTCGGGCAAACAATCAAAGCCCCGCCCCGGCCCCGCCCCCATCGCCACTACTCGCGCCCATTGGCTTTCGTGATCTTCCGTCAACGTCGGAAACTTCACCCGGACCCGGCCTAATCCATCGGGATCATCATTATTCGTCACCTTGCCAATTAACAAAGTTTGCCCCGGTTGGAGCCGAGTCGGCGGTGACAGCAGCGACAGTAGATCGCCCCCACGCAGACCGCGTACGCTAAATGCCGTTTTGTAAACCCGCTCACTAAACACATGATGCGTTTCAGTAATGTAATAATTGCCCTTATATTTGCCCATCGCCTCACCCGAAATCTTCACCACCCGCCCTGGACGAATCTCCGGATTGCCCTGAGCATCCGCATCTGCCTGGACAAATTCGTCACTCAACTCATCGAACAAAGCCTGCGCCATTTTCTCCGCATGTTGCACTTTGGTAATCGGCTGATCAACCACAATCAGTTTGGCGGTGGACGGTTTACCCTGAAAGGCTGCACTCGTTTTCTGCCCTTCGCCATAGTCCGTCTTAGTCAAAATCCTGGACTTACTACAGGTCGCAACGATCGCCTGCTTTTGCTGATAGTCCCACCCCCGCACTTCCACCTCGCTCACCTGCTCGGCACTGGAGACCCGGACCTGGAAACTGGTCATCTCCTTCAGCCAGTGAAGTTCTAGCATCTGGTCCTGCTTAGGCTGCCGAAAGTGCAGTTTGCCATCTTGGACAAATAGTTCAAACCCATTGCGAGCCGCCCGTTCCCGCAAAAAGTCCATGTTGGTTTGATTTTCTTGAAACACATAGTCATGGGGCGCACCACTGTCATCTAAGGCCCCTGCCGGAATATCCACCTCCTGAATAATCTTGCTGACAATATCCTTATCGGTCATGTTCTGGAAGGAGCGGTTATGGCGTCCTCGATGTAGGCGATGGGAGCGATCGTAGCCACGAATAATGATCGGTGCTTGGGAGCCTGCCGTGAAATGAGTTTCGATCGCCGTAATTTCGCCTGCAATGATCCAGCCTTTTTTCTGCTCCTGAAATTCACTCGATTCCATGGTGCTACTCCGAAACCCAATCCGAATCGCTTTGCCAATGGCAAATAGGCTCGCCTGCTCCCACATGGGCTGATTGGCTTGCCCGGACATGGCCGAATTGACCAGCACTAAGGTAAACATGCTGGGTAAGTGCAAACTCTCTTCGATCGAGATTTGCAGAATGTCTTCCATCAGCTTCGCCGGAGCGGGTTGACCGTCAATTTCCAGCTCAGGTTGAGACGTATGGGTGGAGGAGGACGAGGCAGGGGGGGAAGTTTGTGGAGGCATGGGCGATCGCTATTGGAGGATAGTTTCTTTGTCTTGCAATCCGGGCCGACCCTGGCTGTTTCGATCGGCTTGACTCACGTTGGGCGTTCCTTGGGAGGGTTTGGGTTTGGATTCATCAGCTTGTTCAAGCGTGAGGTCAATAATTGCCCGGACTGGTGTGCCATCGGGCAAAAACATTGTTAACCGAAAGTTACAGCTTTTAATGAAACAGCGTAAATAAACGTTGGCACCCCAAGTAAATAAATAAATGGGGGGTCGCTTATCTTTTTCTTTTCCCTCTTTGGTATAAGCCATCGCATCGGTAAAGGGTTTTAGCGGTTTCAAAACACTGCGATCGCCTGTTTTTTTTTCGTATGTATCAAGGATGATATTGCTAATGGTGAGTTGATAGGGATTGGGATGTTTGAAACTATTTTTATTGTTGCCTGACTTGGTTCGAGATCCCTGGGATTGTTCAGTATTAATGCTGCGACTAAACTTCAGCTCATTCGGATTGAACATGAATACAATCTCTTTGGCCTTTTCGTCCTTGGCGGGTTGCAGTGTGGCTTTATTTAACTCCATGGCTTTCTCCTAAAGACATCTTTCTCCGAATTTTTGAATAATCACACTCTATCGCAAGCGACCTGAATAAATATTGCCGACCCGCTCACGATCGAGAGCCAACCGCTGACGCACCAGACGATAGATGGCTTGAGCCAGTTTTTCTAGATGCTCAGGTGAGGCTTCTGCCTGGGCTGGCTGAGTTGTAGCTGCTGGACTCGCTGACTCGCTGGTGGTTGGAACTGACAGTGCCGCAGGAGCCTCTACTGCTCGTTGAATCTGGTTCACGGGCATTGAATGTGTCTCGGGATAGAGATTCAGATCAGCATATCCATCTTCTGACATCACGTCTAGCATGGGGCTAGCGGACGGATCAGGGGGCCAGAACTCATCTTGCGCTCCAACTTGAACTTCAAACTGCGGCTCGGTTGAGGTCTGTAAGAGTTCGGCGATGCTGGACCAATCCGTGATGGGCGGTTGATTGGGTAAGGCTTGGGGCTTCGGTGATGCTGGGGTTGGGGCACTGTCAGCTTTGCGGTTAATCAAGGCATCGGGGGACCGATCGATCACTGGCCGATCGAAGCGCTCCATTACCTGAGGATAGGTCGGGGGTGATGAAGGTACAGTGGCTGACGTGGCTAACGTGTTTAGCGGCTGAAGTTGTATCAGAGGTTCCCACACCGATCGGCGCTGAACGGTCGTTGGCAATTCGGGAAATGTAGGAGATGGATCGATCGGTCTCGGGTCTGCCGGAGTATTGGGAGGGCCTGAGGGTGATGGGTCGAGGACAGAAGTCGGCGACTTTAGATCCTCTAATGGATTGACTAATGGGAACTGCGGGGTGGATTGAGAGACCTCTACCAGCGGTTTCGACTGGATCGGGGACTCAGGCTCGATCGGCGAATTTTCTAGGAGCGAAGGAACGGAGGCAGAGGGAGCGGAGACAGAAGAATCGGGAGCAGGAAGCCTTGCTTCAAGTTGATCATCACTAGACAGGCTGAGAGGATCAGGGGCGATTGGAGGATCAGGGGCGATTGCGGAACGTTCTAAGGGCAGTTGCGGAATCCCCCCTGGGAGCGTTTCCAGTAGCTCAAGAGGAATCGGGGAGGGAGGGACGATCGACGGCGCTAATTTAGCCTGAACAGTCTCGGCAGCAGACGATTCCATCGGCTCAGGGACGATCGGGGACGGGGGATCGATCGACGGCGCTAATGACAATTCTCTGTCCTGAACCATCGGTTTTGCGATCGACTCTGGCAGTTGGAGAAAATTAGAGGCGATCGATAAATCTGTCGCTGGTGGCGGGGTCTCGGGGTCCATCGTTTCCAGGACTTCACGCTGAACCAGTTGCCGATCGAGATCAGTGGTCAACTGAATTTGGGGCTGGGAATCACTCGCCACTGGATCAATTCGCGTCGGAATATCCGCAGGCGTGGGTGAGTCCTCTGGTGCGAGTTGCAATGTGGGTTGAAGATCCGTGGTAGTGGTTAGAGCGTCAACGGGTAGCGGCTCTGAATTGAGTGGCAAGCTTGTCTCTGTTGTCCCGATCGGCGTGGACATATCAGTTGCAGGGGGTTCGGTAGCTGGGGTTAGCGGCTCTGATGCCAGGGTTCGATCGGGTTCCATAACAGCTTCCCCTCTATCGATCGTCGGGAACTCTGGCGTCAGTTGCAGCGGCAGTGAGCGAGGAGGAGGCGATACCCCGTTATCTTCAAGATGAGTGACTATGGGGAATTCACGATCTGTTTTTGTAACCTGATTTGTTTCTGCAACCTGATTTGTTTCTGCAACCTGATCTGTTGTTCCTGCTGACAAATCAGCTAAGGACATTAGTGATAAATTTGGTCCAGATGCGGAGGGTGGAGCAGACGATTCATGATTTGGCGTATTAGGAGCAGGCGTATTTTCATCAGCCAATATGGGCTGGGGATCTAACCGTACTGTTGGTTCAACATTTGCAGCTTCTGGTTCAGTATCCGTTGCGATGGAGGTCGTAGCTGAATCAGTCCTCGATGTTGTGCTTGTATCGGGGGAAGCTGAATCGACGATCGGTGCCGTTATGGCTGAGGAGATTGCAGGCTCTTGAAAGGGCTGAACGATCGGCGCGGCAGTGCTGATTGGGCTTTCGGCTGCTGCTGTTGGGGCAATCGGCGCAGCGACATCATTATTTTCTCGTTCCTCAGACTCTACCTGGGAATCGACATCAGGAAACTCAACCTCCGAACGCATGGGCGACAGCGCCACAGACGTTGTGTTTTCTAGTTCTACTGGAGATCGAGAAATATCGGCTAATTCACCTTGCGATTCAGACAGCACTTCAGGCACGACCTGGGATTGAGAGCTATCAGTGACACCCCGATCGCCGTCTGTAATCGCAGTGGCTTGGCCCATAAACCCATCTGCGCTGGATGGGGGAGATTCTTCTGAAACTGTCTCGGTCTGTGAATTAGGGATTGCTGCCAACATCAAATCTGCACTGGGTTCAGGAAGTGCGGGTTCAGGAAGTGCGGGTTCAGGAAGTGCAGATTCAGAGGCTAGGGGAATCGGACTGCGAGACAAATCAGGAATACGATTCGTCGGCTGAGGTTGGTTTCGCTGAGGTTGGATGTTTGCGACTGGAAGTTCCGTCGATCGTGCTGCTAAATTAATGGGTTCTGGCGGGTCAAAAAAGGGCGAGTCCTGAAAGGGTAATGACGGGTCCATTAAATTTGTCGTATCGGTTGCCATTAAACCGGGATCGGACATCGCCAACGATCGAGTACCCAGCGGCGTCAAAAATTTGGGTTGCAGCATTGATTGACCCAACGGAGGCGGGGACAACAATGGGTTTTGAATCCCCAATGGTACTTCGCCCGAGGGTAGAGAAAAGGCGATCGCTGAGTCAGGCTGGCGGGTCATAGCTACATTTTCCCTAATTAATCACATTCGACTCGGGGAAATAGCCCGAATTTTCACGCCGGACATCTTTGACTTTTGGGCCACCACTCTGCTTCCGATGTTTGATCTCCAATCCTTCATAGGCGAGTACCAATTCTTCCAACGCGACGGTCGTGGAATCGGCTTTGAGAGCAGGCGTTTTCCAGCCGATCGGGACGGCTCCAATTAAGCGCCACACTTGCATGGTTTCCCCCGCCTGGTTAAACACCAAAATGTTGATATTGCGGCGGCGCGAGTCACCTGCTGTCAAACTTTCATTAATCCAAGCCCAAAAAGCCGGGTCATCAGTAATGCCGCGTTTGAGGGTGATATCGCTAAACTTGGCATGTTTGAGAAAAATCCGCTGCTGTTGATTGACACCGCCTTCTTGATAAACCTCTTTTTCAATCTGCACATCGAGGCCAGAGCACTCACTAAAAGCCGCTTTCATGTCATTGTCCATTTCGATATAAAACCGATTGGTGGTGACGTAATTCAGTACATTTAAGTCCGCCATTATCCTCGTCTCCCATAGCCAAAGTTGCGTTCACGTTGCAGTCTTAGATCTTGCTGAAGTAGCTCCACGACCCGATCGCTCAAGCGTTGCACCGCCAGCGGATCGGATAATAGTTGAGCAGCTAGTTGCAGTAACATGTCGCGATCTTTCGGATGGGCAAATTCCAGAAACGATGCTGGGGAAGCATATCCAGCGGGCCGGACAGCGGCAGGCAGCAACGACGGCTGACTCAATGACTCTGAGCCGAGGGCGGATGCTTGAGGGAGGGGATCAGTCATAGGGATTTAGGGGGAACAGTGGCGGTTAGTTGAAGGGGGAATTCTGATCTGTGGGTGGGACCTCGGGCTTGCCTAGCAGATGGGTGCGAGATTGCTGCGATCGCGTCAATAGCGTTTTCAGGCGTGTGCCCTGCTTGGCGGTACTGGCAGACTGTCTGATCACCGTTTGTTGGGCGAGTCGTTCGGCCTCCATCTCTTGACGCACTTGCTGGGAAACTTTCTCGTACAGGGCTTTCATGGTGGGTGAAGTCTCCGTGGCTAAATCATCGTCAGGGGTGGGATCAAGGGTTAATAGGGCTGCGGCATCTTGCCCTTGGCGAGCTACCCGAGCACGCTGGACGAGACTTTCGAGATAATCGCCCCGCCGATCGCGTCCCACTGCCCCACCCCGAATTTGCTCCTGCAATTGTTCATAAAAAGCTTGGGCATAACCACTACGAGCAGCCAAATCCACTACCCGCACACTCAATGCGGTCAACATCGCCGTCATCAGCGTCGGCACCAGTGGTATCCATAAGCCCTGAATAATGAATAAGCCATAGCAGATGCCCCACAAAGCAACACCCGTAATCATGACCCCGATTAGAAAAAGTCCAAGTCGGCGATTGTAAAATGCCATCAATCCGCTACCCAAAGACCAAACCCAAATCCAAAGCACTTCCCCTGGTTCTGACCAACTCTGGATCAAAGGACGCTGATCCAGCACCGCACTGAGAATTTGACTGACGGCATGGGCATGAATGACAACACCATTCATGTTCCGAGCACCTAGTTGAGTTTGAATGTAGGGAGTCGCTAGAAAATCTTTTGAGACTTCGGAACTGCTGCCAATTAAGACAACGCGATCGCGAATGACCTGGGCATCAACTTTATTCTGTAATATATGACTAATGGGGATCTCTTGAAAACTATTCTTAGCCCCTCGATAGTTCAAGATCATCTGGTAATCATTGACATCAGCATGAGCATAGCTGCCAAAATTTGCATCGATACGGTTGAGAAAGCGTTTGCCAAATTGAATATCGCCTTTCACGTTGGGTTCAGGATTAATGCCAGATTCCGCCAAATATAGTTGGGCCAGCAGAAAGCTGAGGGATGGAATTTCCGCCCCGTTGGATTCATTACAGACATGCTTAGTGCGAATCGGTTTCTCAGTTTTTTCTGGTGTTGAGATCAAACGGACTCGCCGCACCACCTGATCAGAATCTGGGGGGACATCAGTAAATGCGGCTCCCCCCTCTGGAGTCCCAGGAGCTGGGGGAGAACCGGGATGATTTTGGGTACTCAATAAACAGCCGGAAACAATTGTTTTATTTTTTGCAATTAATTGTGTGAGTTGTTTACGTCCAGCAATTGCACCATGAGGGATATCGCGGGCAATGTCTAGCCCGATCGCGCGGGGTTTATAGTCTTCTAATTTTTCCAGTGCTTTTGCAAACGTATCATCGTGCAGGGGATATTGCTGGAGTGATTCAAGGTCTTCATCCCCAACGGTAACAATCACAATCCGATCGTCCGGCTTCTCCTCTGGACGCCGCCGGATAAAATCATCATAGGCCGATAACTCCGACGCCTCAAACCAACCAAACCATCGCGCCCCGACGATCGGCACCGTAAAGATCAAGCTCGTCAAAAAAACGGTCTTGAGCATGACTTTCAAAGATGATTTTCCGTACAGTGTCATAGTAAGTCAGGTTTGAGGTTTGTGATTTTCCCATACAGCGACTAATTGGAAATCGTCGCCTGAATCTCCTGGACCCAGCGTCGTCGATCGTGGTGCTCTAAACTCAAAATATCGACCAATGGCCAGTGAAAATGTAAGGCAATAAACGCTACCTCCTGATGAAGTTGTTTCAGGGGGTAGCTAACAACTCCCCCGCAAGGGCCAACTCCGTTTCAAACTGATGGTTACATTGGGGGCATTGCAAGGGTAACTTCGTGTTCCCGACTTGATTCATCCGGTTGTACAGTTCCCGCAAATAGGCTAAATCTGGCGTGAACAAATTCTCTAGATTTTCTGGTGCAACGGTTTCCAGCGTGCCGAGTTGGGTAATCACCTGTGCTAACAACACCAACATTAAATAGTCGGGATAAGCTTGCACATGGCGATGTTTGCGGGCAACTAGCTCATCGCGAGCAGTCGCCAAACGCATGACGCCCTGGCGATGGGTAACGCCGCTGCGATCGACTAAACCACGCGGCAATAAAAAATTAAATTCGGTCAGCAAAGAGGGTTCCACAATCATCATTAGAGCACCGCCGTTGATTCAAGTACTGGGTTCAGGGTTTGCAAGCCATTCACCGATTCAGTCGGATCTTCCAATTCATTAATTTGACGATAGAACTTCTGTAAATAGCTCAAGTCACAGGCAAAGAACTCTTCGACCACTTGAGGCGAAACTTCATCCACCGCCCCCAACGCCGTAATGACACGGGCCAAAATGATCACGGTGGCATAGGCGGGATTTGACTTCACTCGGGGATCGCGGAGGGGAACAATTTCATCCATCGCGGTCGCTAATCGCATCACCCCTTTGCGATGCAGATTACCATCCCCATCAAGGTAGCCCTTGGGCAATAGAAAGTCAAACTCAGTTTTGATCATGCTTCACCATCCTTCGTTAAAAATTGCCATTCAAGATGAACGAATCTCACAGGTTTCATGCATTGCCAGTCACCTCGATTCTGAAGAACTCCTCTACAGCTAACTCCACCTCCTCCAGTTCAAAGTCTGAACCCGCCGCTTTCAAATCTGAGATTTTATAGCTGACGGGCCATACCCGCGAACAGCAAAATTTGGCCTTGGGTTCAGCATGTTGGTTATAAATGGTTAGTAACACCGTTTCTTGTCGGTGCTCACTCCATTTCCCCTCCTCTATCGCTTTAAACCATCGCCAGACTGTATCCGAAATGCATAGCCCGCGTTTCAGAATGATGTTCTCGCTTTTGTTATTTCCGGGTAGCTTGGTGCGCTGCACACGACCAGTCTTAGCATCCTTACTCCCCCACTTCTGGGGAGTAACTTCGCAAATAGAAATCACGTCAAACGATCGCTTAAACCCCTGACATTCCATGAAATAGCCATCAATCTCGTCGTGAGACTTCGGGAGCTTGATTTCTACATAAAACTTAGAATTTGCCAGGATTTCATACTTTGGCACAGTCATTGTTTCACCTCCTTTGCTTACTTCGTCCGGTGACATGTCTCATAAACAAACTCAACCTTTTCAGTAAACAACTCAGTCCCACCCGGCTCCATTTTGGAGGTTTTGTAAGACTTAGGAAATACCCCGGAAAAATTCCAACGGGCACCTTCTTCACCTGCCTGGTTATAAACCGTCAGCGAGGCAGTTTTGCGCTCCCCCTTACTGGTTGATCCCTTCCCAGCTAATGGTCCCCCCACTGAATGAGAGGCACGATACCAGTCGTGCATGGATTGGTCATCTACCGTCGCAACAAATTCCACGGTGATCACGCCGCTGGTTACGCCGCTTACGGTCGCCTGCATAAAGCTGGCCGCATCCTTGCGTACCCCAAAGGACTTCATATCGCCAGCGGCTTCTAACTTGATGTTGAGACCACTCACTTTTTTAGTAATTAAGTTGGAAATACCATCAAATTCTAGATAGAACTTTGAGGTTGCCAACACTTCATCTTTCGCCATAGTTAACTCCTGAATCGAACCTCTCTTGGGTCGGTTATATCCCTATGCTGATTTCACTCGTCGGATATCTTCACAGACAATTTCAAACGTCTCAAACGCCAAATCTGCTCCATCAGCCCCAAAATCAGAGACTTTGTAGCCCTTGATCCATGCGTTAGTAATTTTCCAACGAAGAATTTCTTTGTCGCCCGGATCGTAAGCCACGATCGCACCACTTTTCCGATTTTCTGACCACTTGCCTTGACCAGAAGCCTGTGAACCGGAGGAATAACTAGTGGGCATAATTGCTTGCATCCAGTTATAAAAATCCATATCCCCTTCGCGAAGATAGACTTCGATCGTGAAATTAGGATTTTCTTCAAATCCAGCCGATGTACTTTGGCGCAACGTTTTACCGCCCTTAGTCGAAGCTAAAGCTTTTTCGTAGCCCTTAACTTGACCTTGAAAAACGACTTCCTGCACACTTTTAATCAATTTGTCCGTCATACCGTCAAACTCCACGTAGAAGCGACTAGTCGTAATCGGACTCCCTGGCCCATCTGGCATACTGGGTTCCTCCTATTGGTGGTGATATCTTTTGCGACTATCTTTTGCAACTATCTTTTGCAACTATTGATTGCGATTATTGATTGGGTGCCCATTGGCTAATGCGGAAGATGACAAATTCAGCAGGTCGCACTGGGCAAACCCCAATTTCCACATACAACCGACCCAACATCATCGTATCGGGCGTGTTCAATTCGCCGTCACATCTGACATAAAAGGCTTCGGCTGGACTCGCACCAAACAGGGCACCATCGCGCCATAAGCGAGTGAGAAAGCCTTCCACGGTTCGGGTTACTCGTGCCCAGAGGTCTTGATCGTTGGGTTCAAACACGACCCATTGAGTGCCGAGTTCGATCGATTTTTCAATGTAGCTAATTAAACGACGGACACTGATGTAACGCCATTGAATATTATCAGGTTCGACCAAGGTACGGGCACCCCAGACTTTGTACCCGCGATTGTAATTCGCAAAGTTACGCAAGCAGTTGATGCCGATCGGGTTAAGCAATTCTTGCTCCCGCATGTTGGTTTCATAAGCTAGCCCCAAAACCCCCCGAGGCGTTTCATTGGCCGGAGCTTTGAACACCCCCCGAGTCTCATCAGTGCGGCACCAAATGCCCATCATATGGCCACAGGGTGGAACGATAATCGGTCGGTTGTTGTTGCGCGGATTCGCCACCTTAATCCAGGGATAGTAAAGCGCACCAAACATCGATCGGCGGTTGTAATGGCTTAACCACTGGGCCACATCCTGGGGCTTCTGCTCTTCTGGCAAGACTGGATCTTCACCCCGACGCAGTTTCACTGGAGGGGGATCAAGCACGACCATGCGGTAGGCAGGACCTGGGAAGGAGTTTTCACATTGACTCACCATCATTTCCATAATGGCGTGAACTTGATCCAGATCGAGTAAGCGATTTTGGTAAGCCCGCATCAAATCGGGGCAGGCGATCATGGCCACTTCATCAACTTCAAACAAGCCCTGAATGCCTTTGCGCTCATCCCTTACCCCTTGCATGTCGCGGGATAGGCGATCAACGGGAGCAATATAAGGGGGTGGAGCGACCTCATATCGACCCTTGCTGGGACGGCGGGTGAGGGGCTGACCGCGATCGCCAGAGATATCCACGGCGGTGAGATACTCCGAGGCTTCTAGGGCGGTGACGGCATAATCTGCTAAAGCCACCTCCACTTGCGGATTCATCGTCAGGTGAGGGAAGGTTTCGAGGACGCGATCGCCGCTACTCACCACTAAGGTAAAGAACTCGCCCGTGTTAAACGGTGGCTCATCGTCAGGATTCGCATTCTGAACGGGCTTGGGATCACTTTCTAGAATGGTCACGACCACCCGATCGGCAGAAGGTAACGCGGGCTGCCCCCCCTCCGCCTCCGCAGGCTTGAGATTGAGGCTGAGAGCAGGCTTCTTAGATGAAGTGAGTACCCGCGTGGCTGTGGCTTGGGGATCGGGAGCCTCACTCCCTGGCAGCTTGGTGCCGATGCTCACGACCCAACATCGCCCACCCCCATTTTGAAACCAGCCCTGGACTGCGAAGGGCAAATAGGCATCAAAGTCGGTAAAACCATCAGAACCCGGTTTAGCAAAGCATTCTAGATATTGATTCCAATTGGTAATCAACATGGGCTTGAATAAATCGGCATCGCCCCGCACATCTTCTGTGAACCCAGCGAAACCCGCCACGCTCATGCTGATGCCTTCAATGGGGCGACTACCGCGATCGACCTCCTCAACGTATACCCCAGGAGCAAAATAATCCAATGCCATAACTGAACACTCCACCTAATGGATTTGCTGGCTCAAAACGAAGTACATTCAAGCGTCATCAAGACCTTCGATAGGTCACATCTCCATAACAAGTTTGATGACTGTCTATGGGAAATCCTATCTTTACCTATTCTATGGGAGAGAATTCATGAGCGAAACCCGACTTTAGTTAGGAATTTGTACTAGGGCGAAAACTGGATTGAGAAAAAGAGGTTTTCCTGTATCGATTGTCCATTGCCAGCAGTCCTGTTCATGAGAGGAATGCCCCAATCCAGCCTCGCCCGAAAATTGTCGCCAATCTTCCACTGCAAACCCAGTCCTGTACTGGCTAATTGACCCGGTGCGGGCTGTTCATCCCCCCGATTCCAGCCTCGTGCTAGATCAAAAAATGGAATGATTTGTACCACACTGCGCCATTTTGGGATACGGAGAATCGGTAAGTACATCTCAGCCGAAGCCAGCCAACCACTATCGGCCAGTAATACTCCAGTGCGATAGCCTCGAACTGTATCTGCCCCACCTAGACTGATTTGCTCAACCGACAGGAGCGGTCGATCGGCAAATTGTAACTGACCTTTGAGGGACAACAGCGTATCCGGAGCCAAAGAATGCACCCATAACCCCTTGCCCTGCCAAGAGAAAAAACGACCATCGGGAGATTGATCCTGTTGTGTGGCTCCCAGTGCCGTTAGCCCTAGGTTAAACTCTGATTGCAGCGAGAACACATCCCGCTCCCCCCGTTTGATCCAAGATTGACCAAACCGCAGCGCCGTGATTTTCGTAACGCCATCTAGATCGCTCCCTCGGGCTGGAAAAGGAATGGCTGTCCCTCCGTTCAGCGTTTCTAGGAAGACTCCTTCGTTGCGGTAGTGCGTCCCCCGTAAACTCAAGGCAAATTCTTCGTTCGCAGTTTGTAACAGCGGTTGTCGGAAGGCAATTTCATAGGATTGCGATCGCGACTTAATATCTAAATCTTGAAAGGGTGGCTCCACCACCTGACCCCGATTGTTACTGTAGAGAAAACTTAATAGGCCATTGCTGGCATTCACCGGAATGGCATAGCTCAAGTCCCACCCCTGGCTCCCCGCACTTCGGTTAAAGCCAACTTGCAGCCGATCGCCCAATCCCAATAAATTGGCTTGGGTCAAGGAGACCAGTTGCCGTAGACGACCCACACTTGGGGAACGACCATTATCTATCGTTCCCGTGATCCGTAACGGCGGGGTCTGATTGACCTTGACCTTCAACACGCTGCTACCCAGGGTCGTGCCGGGTGCTAACTCCGTTGTGATACTACTAATCAATGGGTCTTGTTCAAGCAACTTCACCGCATCCGCTAACTGATTGATTTCTAATGGCAGGCGAATCGATCGGGCCAGTCGATCGCGCACATATTTTTCGGATAGATTTAGACCCAATCCCAAAAAATCCAGCGGCTTAACGGTGACTTGAATGGGTTCTAGTTTGCCCTCCACGACTCGAATTTCGGGTGGTGATCCATTCAACACTTCCGCTGGAACGTAGGCCCCAGAGGTGATGTAACCCCGATCGGTATACAATTTGGTAATCGCTTCACTGGCTTTAACCAATTCGGCGGGCGATAGGTTGCGATTGATGAGCGTGGGGTCTCCTTCTGGAACTTTATCGTTGGCTGAGATTGCCTTTTGTACAGCGGTAGCCAGCTCTGTCGAAGAGAACCGTGTATTCCCAGTAATGTTGAGCCGATCGGCAGGCAACTCTTTCAACGCTAAGTTCGTATTGTTATTGGTGCTGTTAGTAGCACTATTAGTAGTAATGTTGAGCCGATCAATGTAAATACTCTCCTTAAGCGGGGCGGATCGGGTGGCGATGATCGGTGGCGCAGCCGTTTCGGAAGTCGTCGGAGGGGAAGATGCAGTGGGTTGAACAGGACGTGGTGAGCTAGATGGGGTGGGAGATGGGACTGGGGATGGGATCGCTCGCTCAGGTTGACGCTCTTGATGCTCTACTGTGGTTATCGTCGCAGGTGAACGCGGAACGATCGCCACTTTGTCAGTCGCCACTTTGTCAGTCGCCACTTTGTCAGTCGTTCTATCACCATTGGACGTTGGGGCTTGCAACAGTGCGGCAATCAATGCGATCGGAAAACTGGGCGTGGGCGACTGTGCTGATTTGGATGCTGATTTGGGGCTGGACGGGGCTGATTTAGCCACTAGCTGAACATTTGCCTCTGCATCAGGTGAAGTTTCCTCTATCGATCTAGGGGATGAATCGATCGGCGTCTCTTGCTCCTCCTCCGCATCGTCAAAAGTATCACTTCTATTACTGCTGCTACTGCTATTACTGCTATTACTACTGCTGCTATTACGATTACTACCATTATTAATGTGGGTTGCGGTTGGTTCTGTTGGTTCTGTGTCCTGTTTCGACTCGGCGATCGACTGGTTAGAGGTTGAACCCGCTGCGAGCAGTGACGATGATTTCATTGAACGACTCGCAACCGCACGAGACTTAATCACCCGCATCCGATCGCGCAGCGGTGTTTGCTGACTCCCAACTTCAGGCAGCGGGGCCAGGGCTTCCTCTGGAGAATTCCAAATCATCCGCCCGCCCCACAGGACACCCGCTCCCAGGACACCCGTTAGGGCCATTAACCCGATCGCTTTGAGCCGATCAGGCAATGGAATCGGAGCGCCTAGTGGCTGAATCCGAATATCGGCACTCCTCTCCGGGGTCAAAGTTGGTGCCAACTGATGGAGATTGCTGCGATTGGAACTTTGAGCATTAGGGATATGAGGTTCCATGTTCATTTAGTTTCCTGCGGCTTTTTGCGTTTTACCTGTGGCTTTCTGATTGCTATCGGCGGTCTTGGCTCGCTGCCCCAAATCCGGATTCACCGGAATCAGTCCAGCGGCTTGGAGTAATTGCTGCCCTTCGATCGTTCGCATTAATTCAATAAATTTTTTAGCGATCGCCGATCGTTGATTGTTCCGTGGATAGACCACCATAATGGGATAACTCAGCGGGTATTGCCCCTCCTGAAAGCGTTTCGATTCTGGACCATAGGCACCTTTACGATTACACAAATTTGTCTCAGGCTGAATCTCTTGTCCATTACTCAGCACGAGCGGTTGCACGGCTAATTTATTCGCTTGATTTAATGCAAGCGGATAGACAGAACACTGCCCCCACATTTCACTTAACGTCACAAAACCTAGACTGCCTTTCTGCTGTTCTTCAAAATCGCGAATGACTTGACGCAACAATTCCATGGACTCTAGTACGTTCACACCCGGTAATGTATCGAGTTTACGCGATTGCAGCAGTCGTTGTTCAAAAATGGCGATCGCCTCCGGATTTTTAGAGGCATATCGGTTTCCAAATGGCACATCCAGCGCCGCACCTCCGATTTGATCCCACTGACTAATTTCTCCCTGATAAAGCTGCTGCACCTGCTTGAGACTGAGCCGTCCTTGCAATCCGGTGGGCAGCCCCTGTCGCCGCTGCGCGTAGCTGAAGGAAACCACGGTCGCCAAGCCATCATAGGCAATTTCCTGCGCTAACAAATCGCTGGGTAAATCATCAATAACAGGGAGAATCGCAAAATCGACTTCACCCGATTGGACCTGAGTGAAGACCTGCTCCAATGATTCCGTAGGGACGTACTGTAATTGGAGTTTTGGGTGGGCGATCGCCAAGGTATCGGTCAGATTCTGTCCGCGTTTGAGCAAGCTACTTTGACGGAGAACATGCCACCAAGTCCCCCCCTGTACAGCAGTGTAGCGGTATTCACCCGGTGGTATAGCGCTGACTTCTTTGAGACAGCAGGTCGAGGCGGGGCGGGGCGGAGTTACGCGGGACTCGGTGGCTCGCAGTCGGGGCCAAAGCATGAAGGCACCCGCGACTAACCCCATTAAAGACAGGGCTAAAAGGGGAGACCGGAGTCGTGAAGCGGATGGATCGGGGCCGTCACTCGAATCAAAGGGAGAAATGGTCGCAGGCGGTCGCGCTGCCAACTCTAGTAGATCTCTCCGTGCTGTTGCCGCGCTATCATACTTGCCCGTGCGTAGTGCATCTAGGATTGGCCGCAAAGATGGCGCGATTTCGACTAGCTCCGTGCTGAGTCCTTGCAGTAATGCCGTGCCGATCGTGCCGACTGCCCGTAAATCTCGTTGCCGATTGTCTGGAGTGACTTGGGTCGATTCCCCCAGTCGATCCGCCGCATCAAACCATTGTTCCCACAGCCACAAGTCGCACAGGTATACAAAAAGTTGGGACTGCGATTCTGTCCAGAGCACACTATCCAAACTCAAATTGCCGTGAATCAAACCATTTTGTATCGCCCCTGAGGGTAAGGTAAATTTCTGCTGGTGCAAAAAATCTAAACTTTGCAAAATTTGGCTCAACACTTCCTGAACTTGCAGTTTCGGCAATGCACCACTGGTTTGGAGGTGCTGTCTGAGCGTCGGGAATCGATCTCGGTCATCCGTGACTAGAAAACACAACTCATGGGACTCGGTATCAGCGATCGCTTCTAACGGTTGCATCACCCGAAAGTCTGGTAGTCGCCCATCGGCCAATTGAATTCCCGCGAGTTGTTGAAAGCTGATCTGGCGCTGAAATGCTTGCGCCTTGGTGACCTGAGTCGCGGGTAGGAAATATTCCTTAATGACCACGGGACGTTTTGATTTCGTCTCGATCGCTCCGAATAAATGCCCCTGCCCCCTTTGACAGAGGTAGGTGTGGGCCTGGTAATGTCCCGATCGACCTTGAATGGCCGATCGCTCCAGAATGCCTAAAATTTTGTTGTCAGGAGGAAGAACCGATGCAACGGCGGTAGGTTCTGAACTTTCGCGGGGCGGCGGAAACAACTCCGGACGCAACTCCTCCAAGACATCCTTCAGCCAAGCATATTGTCCGAAATAGCTGAACAAATTTAACCGCGTGGTTAAAGGATAACGCCGCAGAAACATTCTTAGCAGAATTTCAGCAATGTTTTTCATGGCATCAGAACGAGCGCTAGTTTTAGCTTAGAGGGATATCGCGATTTCTGATACTCGACGTAAGTTAGTACTTGCCCATCGAAAGATTTGCTATTCTGCATAGATAGAGTCGTCTGATAGTACCAATTAGTATCAATAAAGACAAAAGGACAATCCCCATGGCCAAAGAAGTTGTTGCCCAATTGTTTCGTGCCGCTCAAAGCAATCCAATGCTGCGCGACCAACTGAATCAAGCCTTGACGATCGAACAATTTGTCGAGAAAGCCAAAAGCTATGGTTATGATTTCACGATCGAAGAGTGGCAAACCATGACAGGCTTTGCGGTCGAAGAAGTTGCTGGCGAATTATCAGAAATTCCTGGGCTGTAGTCGATCGCTAGTCGATCGGTCTGAAAAGCGGGGGACCAGTACTCGCCGAGAGTCGAATTCGTTATTCCCCCCAGCCCTTGATTTCAGCTTCTGTCAAAGGGCGCTCCAGTTTAATATACTCACTTTGCGCCGATTGGAGAATGTGCTGCATCTGCACGGGCAAGTCGGCATCAGCCGCTAAAAATGCAGCATTCAGGGCAATATTGCGGATATTGCCACCGGGAACATTGAGTTTGGCTAACTTCTGGTAAGACAGATTGTCGGTGGGGGTGAGTTTGGGAAACACTCGTTGCCAGATTTCGGCCCGCTGCATCGCATCAGGGAAGGGAAACTGCACGACAAATCGTAAGCGCCGCAGAAAGGCTTGATCGAGGGAATTTTTTAGGTTGCTGGTTAAGATAGCCAAGCCGCGATAGGATTCCATTCGTTGTAGCAGGTAGGCCACTTCCATATTGGCGTAGCGATCGTGGGAATCTTTAACCTCACTCCGTTTACCAAACAGTGCATCCGCCTCATCAAACAGTAGAATGGCACCCCCCATTTCAGCCGCATCAAAAATCCGCCGCAAGTTTTTCTCAGTTTCGCCAATGTATTTACTCACCACTGAACTTAAGTCAATCCGATAGAGATCGAGGTGCAGTTCATTCGCTAACATTTCAGCAGCAAGGGTTTTACCCGTACCGCTCGATCCAGCAAATAAGACACTAATCCCTAAACCACGTTGCCCTTTGTTTGCAAAGCCCCATTTTTCGTAAACTTTAGCCCGTTGCCGAACTTGCGCCGTAATCGTTTGGAGAATTTGCTTTTCTTTATCGGGTAAGACCAAATCATCCCAAGTCACTTGGGTCCGAATGGGTTGGGCGAGTTCCTCTAGTTTAGGGCGAGCATAACTCAAACAGGCGTGCCATAGGTGTTCGACTAACGTAGAGTTGGCTGAGAATTCTGATGAAGGGGTTGAGCTTAAACTTGACCTTTGTTGAACTAAACCTTGATCACAGACGGTTTGAATCGCTAAAGGCGACAAACTAAAGTGGCTGACTAATTTATCAATTTGACTCGTGATCGCAGCATCAAGCTCATAGTTCTCAGGATCTAAGTTCTCAGGGGCTAAAACAGCTTGATGCTGCGATCACGAGTCAAATTGATAAATTAGTCAGCCACTTTAGTTTGTCGCCTTTAGCGATTCAAACCGTCTGTGATCAAGGTT
>JAYUJY010000235.1:0-13353 GCA_043764895.1 Synechococcales cyanobacterium
AAATCTGCATCAATCCCCAACACCGACTGGTTTTGACTCGCCAACGACTGCATCAACAGCCACGACAGCGTACTTTTTCCGCTTCCCCCTTTTCCAACAACAGCAACTTTGAGCATAATTTCTCCTGATTACCCGAAAATGTGAGATCGATGAATAACGATCGTTCGCACAGATCATGATAATCATTCCCAATTTTTCGTAACCAACCCGTAATAAATTGAATTCAGCCTTTAGAGGGTTTCCCGATCGGCGTAAGTTCCCCTCCGCTAGCGTTTCCCAAAACCATTCTTAACGCCATTCTTCACACCATAGTCAACTACCCGAAACCTCACCTCATTGCTTCCGGGTGAATACAGCGTGTAGGTCGCTTTTCCGGGCGATCGCCCCACATTTCCGACTCCGACGACTTTCTTCTGCTTGAGCGTGGTGACTTCGGGGTCAAACGTTCGATCGAGAGTCTGAACGGTGCTTTCAAGGCTGCCGGATTGAATCGCCGCTTCAAAGGCCAATCCCGATCGCCCACAAAACAAGAGATTCACATCCGTCCGCATCAACCGATCGAGCAAATCGAGTGGACTCGTCTCAGGGTTCAGTTCATCATCCACGCCCATCGGACTCCCGTGAATCAGCAGACAATCAAGTTCAACCACCCCAAAATCTAGCTCCTGAATCCAGGCTACCGTATCCCGCGAGACCGAATCCCACAGCGTTTTCACCATCATGTTGCCATAGCGATGGGTAAGCTGCGTCGGATGCCCAGTCCGCCCTAAAGCGTGCAAAATCAAACATTGCTCCTCCCACCACCCCTGACACACGGCTGAAATGTGTTCACCGGGTTTTGGATGGCGAATGCGATCGACCACGGCTTCACTGTCAGAAGTCGGCCCTACAATGTCTCCGAGAATGAAAACTCATCGATGGGTTGCTTCTTAATATCCGCCAGCACCGCTTCATAGGCCGCCAGATTTCCTTCAATTCCTGATGCGATCGCCCAAACCATTTAAATATTCCCCCGCAGTAGTTGCGCTGCTTGTTTTGCAACATACGTCTCAATCGCGACATCAATCGGCATCGTAGCAATCGGTTCTGACATGGCATTCAACCTCAGTAAGTTTAACGATAGAATGATTATGATTCTCATTCTACAATGTGTCATGCCCTCAGGTTTAATTTCTGATTCGATCGATATTGCTGTTATTGGTAGCGGACCCCATGCGTTGACGTTGATCACCCATATCCTGGAAAAACGGAAATATCTGCGCGATCGAATCCGGGTTTTTGATCCGAGTGGGGCTTGGATGAGTCAGTGGCAGCGGCAGTTTGCGGCCTACGAGATTCCCCATTTACGATCGCCTGCGGTGCATCATCCGGATCCCCATCCTTTTGCGCTGCGCGGATTTGCTGAGTCGCGATTTGAAGAATTTCATGCGCCTTACGATCTTCCGGGAACGACATTATTTCAAGATTTCTGCATTGAGGTGATTCGGCGTTGGGAACTCGAAAATCATGTCGTGCAGGGTAACGTGACGGATATTTCGCCTGTGGGCCTAGGAAAAACGGCAGGATTTGAGTTGGGGTTTGACAACAGGACTCGGGTGAAGGCGCGTAGGGTTGTGTATGCCGGGGGTGGGGGATCGCCGAATAGTCCCGACTGGTTAGCGAATGCTCAAGGCGATTATCCGATCGATCGGTTAAAACATGCATCTCAAATACGGCTAGCACAAGAAGGGGTGAATCCAGGCGATCGGATTTTGATTGTTGGGAGTGGGTTGACGAGTGGGCATTTGGCGATCGGGGCGGCGCAGCGCGGGGCCACGGTGATGATGATGGCACGAAGAACCTATTATGAGAAACAGTTTGATGCGGAACCGGGCTGGCTGGGACCGAAGTATTTGAAAGATTTTTGGGCAGAGACGTCTTGGGAGGTGCGGGCAAAGCAGGTCAAGGAAGCGCGAAATGGGGGATCGTTAACGCCTGCTATTTTGACAAAGCTTCGTAAATTTAACGCCGAAAATCGCGTCGAGTTTCATGAAAACTGTCAGGTCCGATCGCTAGTTTGGGACAATCACGAATGGACCGTGCGATGTGAATCTAGCGAAGTTATTCAGTGCGATCGGATTTGGGTCGCAACGGGATCGCAGTTGGATATTCAACAGCATCCATTGTTTGCGAAGGTTTTGGAACAATATCCGATCGAAGTGGTTCAGGGCTTTCCCGTTTTGGATGAGCAATTGAGTTGGAAAGGATGTCCTTTATACTTAATGGGTGGCTTTGCAGGATTGCAAGTGGGACCGACTGCACGCAATCTTTCGGGCGCAAGAATGGCTAGCGAACGGATTACTGCTAGGATAATGTGCCAACATTAGTAAGTATTTAAGAGAATGAATTTATCATGATTTTTCAATCCATCAAGTTTAGATTCAAAGCCATCCGATCGGCTATTACTGCATTAACACTCGTCATTCTGTGTCTCATTGCCTATCCAAGCTTTGCGAATCCCAGCGATCACAATCATGGCACCCCAAAATCTACCATCCATAACATCACCCATGTCTCGCTAGAAACCATTCAACTTGCGGAATCACTCCAAAAAGGGGGGTACACAATTTTCTTTCGTCATGAACGGACGATGATGACGGGCATTTTGCGCGATCGGTTGCCTTACAATCTTGCCACTTGCGACGGACAGAGAATCCTTTCCCCCGCAGGAATGGCATCAAGCCAAGAAGTGGGACAAGCGTTTAAAATTTTAAATATTCCGATCGAAACGGTTTTCACAAGTCCCATTTGTCGATCGAAAGATACCGCACAACTTGCATTCAAAGAATTTAAAGTCACCAACCAACTCATGGTCCAAAGTAAGGAAATGAGTCGGACTAAAGATGATGTCGACCGGGATTTTAAAGCCTTGGTAAATCAGCCTCATAGTCCCAATCAAAACATTATTTTAGTCGGACATGTCGGAAACGTGATGGGAATCAAAGAACTGCCCAGCGAAGGAGAAGCGATCGTCCTGAAACCCGATGGAAAATCTGGCGTCACGGTTGTCGGACGGATTCTTTCGGCGCAGTGGGGGGATATTGTGCGGGACATCGATCGATCGAAAAATCCATAGGTGGGCTGCTACAGAATGTCTTAGATAGGCTAGCCGCGATCGATAGCTGTACTTTTCATAATTCTTTCATTTTTGCGCATCTATGTGTTAGATTTTAAAAAGTGAAAGGATTATGAAAAGTAGCCATGAACCACAAACTGTCCTGTAATCATCATTTCCGAGTCGTCAAGTCTCCACAGATAGGATTGCTGTGTCTGCTACTGAGTTTTGCGATCGGTGCCTGTAGTGCGCAACCCCCGACTGCGACCATAAAGCAGGGTGAGCAATCTAGCGCAGTCCCTAATAAAAGAGGGAAGAAAGTCATTTTAACCACGTTTACAGTACTAGCTGACATGGCTCAGAACGTGGCGGGAGATAAAGCGATCGTTGAATCTATCACCAAACCGGGTGCTGAAATTCATGGCTACGAACCAACCCCTAGCGACTTAATCCGAGGACAGAGTGCAGATTTAATTTTAGACAATGGATTTAATTTAGAACGCTGGGCCGATCGCTTTTATAATAGCTTCCCTAAAGTGCCTCATTTAACATTGAGTGACGGAATCCAGCCTGTTAATATTGCAGAAGATTCCTACGCGGGAAAACCAAATCCTCATGCTTGGATGTCACCCCAAAATGCACTGATTTATGTTGAGAATATTCGGAAAGCATTAGTGAATCTCGACCCAATGAATGCAGCAACTTATGACAAAAATGCCAAAGTGTATAGTGAAGAAATTAAAGTGATCGATGAAAAGCTTAGGGCTGCGATCGTAAGCATTCCACCTGAAAAACGCTATATGGTGAGTTGTGAAGGTGCATTTTCCTACATTACTCGTGATTATGGTTTGAAAGAAGTTTATATTTGGCCCGTCAATGCCGAACAGCTTGCGACGCCAAAACAAGTGGAAAGGGTAATTGAGACGGTGAAAGCAAATAAAATTCCGGCTGTATTCTGTGAAAGTACCGTTAGCAATAAGCCGCAGCTTCAAGTTGCAAAAGAAACAGGTGCGAAATTTGCAGGTGTATTTTATGTAGATTCCCTGTCGCCACCCGATGGCCCAGCGTCAACCTATCTAAAACTTCTAGAACATAATATCAATACTCTAACTAAGGGATTACAAGGCGGTTAAACTTACAATAAAACCAGGAAAATTTAATGAGTAGCATTAGCATTGATGTTCAAAATATAACCGTTTCATATCATGGTAAAGTCGCTCTTCATAGTGCATCTCTTCAACTTAAGTCTGGGACGATCTGTGGCTTAGTGGGAATGAATGGCGCAGGAAAATCGACTTTATTTAAGGCCATTATGGGTTTTGTAAAGCCAACTACTGGACAAGTCTTCATTAATGGCTTACCGATTCGTCGAATCCAAAAAAGTAATCTTGTCGCCTATGTTCCTCAATCTGAGGAAGTCGATTGGGACTTTCCCATTAATGTCTATGATGTGGTGATGATGGGACGTTATGGCTACATGAATCTCTTGCGAATGCCCCGATCGTCTGACAAATTTGCTGTACAGGAAAGCTTGGAGCGGGTGGAAATGTGGGACATGCGCTCTAGGCAAATCGGTGAACTATCGGGCGGACAAAAGAAACGCACCTTCTTTGCGCGAGCACTGGCTCAACAAGCTAGGGTTTTACTGTTAGATGAACCGTTTGCTGGGGTTGATATCAAGACTGAAAAAATGATGGTTGACTTGTTGACAGAACTTCGTCAAATGGATCATACAATTTTAGTCTCTACTCATGATCTCGCTTCTGTCACTACATTCTGTGACCAGGTTGTACTCATCAACCGCAGTATTCTAGCCTATGGAAATACTGATGAAGTATTTACCGAAGAGAATCTTTCAAGAACCTTCGGTGGGTCAGTTGGTGATTTTTCATCTGTTAAAAAGCGTATTTAATTTTAGGAGCTATTATCATGGATTTAGTACAGTGGTTTATAGCGCCGTTACAGCATGAATTTATGCTCAAGGCCATTTTGGTCAGCGCTTTAGTTGGGTTTGTTTGCTCCGCGCTTTCTTGTTACATGACGCTGAAAGGATGGGCGTTGATGGGGGATGCGGTTTCCCATGCTGTCTTGCCGGGAGTGGTAATAGCTTATGTCATGGGTATTCCATTGGCGATCGGTGCATTTGTTTTTGGTGTGGGTTCAGTTATTTCGATCGGGTTTATTAAGTCAAAAACTCGGATCAAAGAAGATACTGTTATTGGGCTAGTCTTTACTGGCTTTTTTGCATTAGGGCTAGTCCTAGTTTCTAAAATTAGAAGCTCGATCGATCTAACGCACATTTTATTCGGTAATGTCTTAGGAATTTCGGACGCGGACATTACTCAAACAGTGATTATTAGTGTGATTACACTAGTCACATTAGCAATTTTGCGTAAAGACTTAATCCTGTTTTGCTTTGACTCGAATCACGCCCGATCGATCGGGTTAAATATTACATTTCTCTATTATGTTCTACTGTCTTTACTATCATTAACGGCTGTCGCAGGACTTCAGACGGTGGGGATTATTTTGGTGGTCGCAATGCTTGTTACTCCAGGTGCAACGGCCTACTTGCTAAGTGATAATTTCGATCATATGACTCTGATTGCTATGGCCAGTGGAATATTTTCTAGCGTTATGGGAACTTACATCAGCTATCACATTGACGGTTCAACAGGTGGCTGCATTGTGGTACTTCAGACAGTTTTGTTTATCCTAGCGATGATTTTTGCGCCCAAGCACGGCTTGCTAATCCGTGCTAAAAACCAAAAAGCTGAATGAATGCTTCGCCTATCGCTCACAAATGTGCGTCGGATCTTCCGCCCGCTCAGCATACTCCAACCCCTGGGCTAGACGCCATGCAAAGATTTTTGGTAAACCTTTAGCGACGATCGCTTCGCAGGTTTTTTGATACTCGTATTTCACTTCCCGCAGCATTGTCTTCTGTGACTCCGTATCGTAAATCACGTAGGTCGCATCGGTTCGACCATGGCGAGGTTCACCGACCGAACCTGCATTGATAATTTGTTTGACCGGAGCTTCAAAGTGGCGAAATTCAGATGTTGTATCTTGCGCCGATCGCACCCGTACTTGCAGACTTCCTGACGCTAATGTTCGGACATAAGGAATGTGAGTATGACCGCAAAACAACACGTCTGCGCCCGTACTCATGACGCGTTCAAGTGCCGTAAATGCAGACACCTCCGGCATGAGATACTCATGTTGGTTGTAGGGACTTCCATGGACAAAGCAGAGATTTTCATAGCGATGAGTAATGGGAAGCTGAGTCAGAAATTCCCGCGTTTCAGGAGTGATTTCGCGATCGGTCCACTCATGGGCTAGCTTGCCCCGAACTTCAGCCAAAAGCGATGGGTAGCTACATTCACAGGCATTTAAGCCCTCTACAACATCCTCATCCCAGCAGCCTTGTACTGTGGGAATATCGAGCGATCGAATCATCTCAACTACGGCATTTGGATGAGGACCATAACCGACTAGATCGCCTAGACAAAAGATTTTATCAGCCTTTTGATCGTCAATATCTGAAAGGACAGAATTTAGGGCTTCATAGTTACCATGAATGCAAGAAATAACCGCAAGTTTCATAAGTTTAGGCTAGGTTTAAGATTGGGTTTAGGAACAGATTGAAGAACTAAGCTTGGGCATTGATTTGAGATTGGTGATACTCCAAAATGTGGTCAGGCAAGCTACAGGCTGCTAAAGTCGCTTGGATCCCTTCCCCATCCACTTGTTCTCCCACAACTTGAAGACCGGATGGACGATCGGGACGGCCCACCAGACAAGGGGCATCGTCTATCTCGGTGTATTGACTTTCCGGATCTATCACCTCCTCTCCCGCCACAAACCGAAACTGAAAGCCTCGACCATCCGCAAGATTAAACAAACCCTCCACGCGATCGACCTTGCCGTAAGCACCCGCCGTAATTTCGGCCCAAAAGATATCCAAACTTGCTGGATCTAGGACTGTTTGAAATAAATTAAGCTGCCAAACCTGGACCGAGACTAAAGAATTTGACTCTAAATTTTGCTGAACCATTGTTTTTAAGGTTGCTGAATCCAAAGAATTGAGATCTGTCTCATAATTATAAATCAAAATGATTATGATTCTCATTCTATATTTTGAAGTTTGAAGACTGTTGTTTCCAATGAAGTGATTATGATTCTCATTTTCTATTTATCATCGTCCTTTTAATCTATAAATTCCGTTGAATCTTTGTGGCTTAAGCCGTGTAAGAAAGGGCTTTCAAGGGTTTAACTGTGTCTTTCTGAGTGTGAAAACTCAATGATTGTCATATAAATTAATTAGCATTTGATAATCAAAATTTGCGGGGAAGCGATCGATCGCACTGTATTGGGGGTACTATGTTGTTAACGGTCTTAGACCAAAAAATCACAACTAATGGAGCTACACTTATGTCTACTGTTGTTACTCAAATGAAATGTGCTTGCCAATCTTGCCTTTGCATCGTGTCTCTTTCTGATGCAGTCATGAACGAAAGCAAAGCGTATTGTAGTTCTGCTTGTGCGACAGGCCATAAAGACAAAGCAGGTCAATGCGCTCAGTCTGCTTGTGGTTGCCACTAAGCTTGCCGCTAGAAAAGGACTGCGGTATTGCAATAGTCTCTACAGGCGATACCGATACGATGAATTACGATCGCACCAGACAGTTTGTTAATAACTGTTGGATTTGGAGTGGATTGATTTTTTGGCCGATGCAGACTAACTCATTTTTGGGTTCTGTATCCCAAGGCCTGTCGTCAATTTGAAAGCGTTTGCCGCTTAGCTGAAACACATGTTGGGCGGCGCTTTCTTCAAACCACAAAATTCCTTTCATCCGAAAAACTTCCGACGGAAGCTGGTAATCGAGAAACTCTTGAAACCTCTTTAAGTTAAACGGGCGCTTACTGCGGAATGAGGTGGAGGTATAGCCATCATTTTTCAGATGAGACATGACCACATCACCCTGAGAGACGGTCTGATAAGCTCCCGTTTCACCAAGACCCACATCCAAAATTAAGGGAAGCGGAACATTGCCATGTTGCATTCTTAACACACGGGCATGTTCTTTAATGTCAGCAATCTGATGGTCAATCGTAGCCAATGCCTGAGCTGAAACAAGATCCGTTTTATTCACCAGAATAATATCGCCGTAAGTAATCTGCTGAAATAAGGCTTCACTCGTTAGCAACGTTGTTTCAAAGTTTTCCGCATCCACAACGGTCAAAATCGCATCTAACGTGGTCATATCTCGCAGTTCTGTCCCCAAAAGCGTCAGCGCGATCGGCAATGGATCGGCAAGCCCCGTCGTCTCAATAATAACCGCATCAATCCGATCGCCATGTTCTAAGATTTGATACATCGCATTGATTAACCCATCGTTCAAGGTACAGCAAATACAGCCATTCGTGAGCTGAATCATGTCTTCATCAACTGTCATCAGAAGCTGACTATCGATATTAATATCTCCAAACTCATTCACCAACACCGCAATTTTTAAGTCGTTGCGATTATTCAAAATGCGATTGAGTAAGGTCGTTTTGCCGCTCCCGAGAAATCCTGTAATAATAGTTACCGGAAGACCATTCTTAGGGAACATAATCGGCTTCGACCGTGGAGTCTGATGGCTTTCTAGGGCGATCTCTGAAGGACTAGGATGATCTGGCATACCCATATTTTAGCGAAATAGCCTACGCATCTTACCATGATAACGAGAATCATTCTTACTTTGATTGGCGCGTGAATGAGCCGTGTTGGATTTCCCAGAATTTGAGGCACCCTAGACCATGGAATCCTGTCTCAAAGCCCCCGTTCACAGGTTCGATCGTCCGGTGTCGCTGATGTAGGAAATTTATGTCTACTGAATCCTTCTCGTCGAGCCTGAAATGTCTAAGCATGAATCATTCCTCAGCCCCCACCTTAGACCCGATCGCCACTCGTCACACTCACCCGGAGCAAATTGCCACAGCTCTTTGGGAACAGTCCAGCATTCCGATGGTGGAGTGGATGCTGGATGGCACTATTGTGGATTGGAATCCTGGCGCAGTCGCTCTCTTCGGGATCAAAGCGGAACAGGCGATCGGCAAAAACCTCTTCAAACAACTCCTCACCGACGCCAACAGTCTGCCGCTCAAAACCCTGCTTCAGACCAAGCGAAACCAACTGCGCACGATGAAGACCCTTCACTCCCACGGGGGTGAGACCCGCAATGGCGATCCTGCTCTGCTGTGCGAGTGGAGCCATTCGATTCTTGCTGACGTCTCCCAGGGCGACGATCGAATGATGTCCATCATTACCGACATCACGTCTTACGTCCAAAGTAAACGGGATCTCAAAGAATCTCACGCCCTCGTTCAGCAGCGCACTGAGACTCTTCACGATTTAGTTGAGAAATATCAATCGGTTCAAGACCATCTCACCATCGCTCAGTCTAATTGCGCCATCGCCCTCCAGACGGTCCCAACTCTAAGTGACTATCAGCCGATTCTCGCCGCGAGTAGTGATGTGATGCTAGTCCTCGATCGCCACGGCATCACCCAAAGAATCCTACCCACCAGCCCCAATGCGCTATTTAGACTCAGCGAAAAGTGGATCGGTAAATCCATCCGGGATCTGCTGCCTCCCAGTCAAGCAGATCTGGTCATCCAATCGATTCACGTCACCCTTGATCACCAGCAAAAATCTCGCCTAGATTATCATCTTTGTATGAGTGAAACCTTGATTTGGTTTGATGCGACGATCGCACCGATCGATCGGGATAGTGTTCTATTGGTGGCCCGAAACATAACCGACAGGCGAGCCACGGAAGAGAGCCTTCGTCAATCTGAAGCCTTTCTCCATCAGGTGTTTGATGCGCTCCCGGATCCTATTTTTGTCAAAGACGAATGGCACCGTTGGAAACTTGTCAATCACGCCGCCTGCGATCTGCTCGGTCATCCCCAAGAGCTGATCATGGGCGTCACAGACCAAGATTTGCTGCCTCCCGAAGAAGTTCAGCATCAGTATGAACAAGACGAGATGGTGCTGACCCTAGGCATCGACAGCTCCACCGATAGTTACCTCACCGATGCATTGGGTACGCGGCATTTTGTTTCGACCAAGAAAACTAGCTTTGAAGACCGCGTTGGCAAACGATTTATTGTCGGCAGCATTCGCGACTTAAGCGATCGTAAAACCATGGAAGACGCCCTCCGCAAATCTGAATCCCTTTCTCGTCAGCGGACCCTTCAGTTGACCCAAACCCTCACCACTCTCAAACTCGCCCAAAGCCAACTCATCCAAAGCGAAAAGATGTCTTCCCTCGGTCAACTGGTGGCGGGCGTTGCCCATGAGATTAACAATCCCGTCAATTTTATCCATGGCAATGTCAATTACGTCCGCACCTATGCTCAAGACTTACTTCAAATCCTTAACCTCTACCAAAAACACTATCCCAACCCTAATCTTGAGATTCAAGACACAATAGAAGCGGTGGATCTTGACTTCCTTATTTCAGATTTAACCAATGTCTTACGATCGATGGAGACGGGCACGGAACGCATTCAACATATTGTGCGATCGCTACGAATTTTTTCTCGTATGGATGAAGCTGAAATGAAATCCGTGAATATCCATGAAGGTCTCGATAGTGCCTTAATGCTGCTCGACAGCCGACTTAAATCCACGAATCCTGTGATTCAAGTGCTATGCAGCTATGACGATATTCCAGATATTGAATGCTATGCGGGACAGTTGAATCAAGTCTTTATGAACATTCTCACCAATGCCATTGATGCGATTGATACAATCAGTCTGAATAGCCACCGATCGATTCAAATAACCACCACACTGCTCAATAAAACCCAAGTCGAAATCCGCATCAAAGACAGCGGTACAGGTATCTCTGACGCCGAAAAACAGCGCCTTTTCGATCCTTTCTTCACCACGAAGCCGATCGGAAAAGGCACGGGTATGGGACTCTCTATTTGCTACCAAATCGTAACTCGACATGGCGGACAACTAACCTGCAATTCGACCCTTGGGGAAGGGGCGGAATTTGTGATTCAAATCCCGACGCTACTTCCCACTTGAGCGCCCACTTAAGCGCCCACTTGAGCCTGGATTTAAATGCTCCTCATAATCCAACAAGTTCCCGAGATTCAATGCCGACAATGCGTTGAGCAATAGCGTTTTGAAATTCGAGTTTGGCGATTGTAAATTCATTGCGTAGATGCTCTAGACGAGCGGTGGCATTGGCTTTGTCTGCGGTGAGACGATTGATGTAGGTGAGGGCTTTGTCGTATTCAGGATTGACTTGAAGCACTTCAAAACGGCGAGCGCGACGTTGGTTGTCATTCTTGAGCGCGACTTCAAAGGCAACAATCATCTCGGCATTGCCTTCTAAGCGGGCGATATGTTGACGGGTTTCGCCCATTTTGAAATCGATTTCGCTCAGGGATTGGGCCGCAGTGGCGATCGCAGCGGGGTATTGGGTGAGGGTGAGGCGCATGGGGATACCTGTGTGAAGTGTGAATGGTGAAGTGTGAAGTGTGAAGTGAAGACGATTAAAACTGAATGGATTAGGCGACTTCGGCGAAGGCGGGGGTGCGATCGATCGATCGGGTGAGACGAGGGGCGACTGAGTTTGCGATGGGGCTGGAGATCAAGCTGGCAACGGGTTCAGTGGCGGTGGCTTCGAGAACAGTGACTTCGATGTTGACGGCAATGAGGTAGGAGCCGGATTTTGGGGTTCCGGCAGTTTGGCGGGTGAGGTCCGCTGCTAGAAGCTGAGCGAGGTCGGGCTGTTCTGCTGTAATTGGATGAAGCAGGGCGCAGCGTTCCCACTCAAATTGAGCATTGGGATTTAGATTGAGTACGAAATGTTTGAGCATGATGAGAGCCTCTGGGGGAACAAAGAAGGAATGCTAGCGAGGATAAAATAAATATTGCTATAGATTACTGAGGATTAGATTGGACGATTGACTCTTTGATCGGGATGTCGATCGGGATGTCGATCGGGATGTCGATCGTTGTAGGCAAGGGTCTGAAGCAACGATCGTGTTAACGGGGATTGCTTCGTGATTCGGATTTCATAGGGATGAATGGTCCACCCGTTTTGCCTCAGCTCAAAGGTAAAGTTGCGATAGGCTAGATATCCCGCAAATTTTGCCGCTTGCTGCCGCTCGTCAAATCCCAAGACGTGAATATCAGCGATGGTCCGAAACGGATGGCGGATGATCAAGACGCGGGGAGAAAGATACTGCCCGACCCGTCCCTGTTGAAGTGAAAAAAATCGTCCGATGCGGGGAGTTGTTTTTGGCATAGGAGTTGGTCAATTAAACTACGTTAGAAATAACCACAGACACTCGTTTCCTAAAATGTTTCGGACGCTTTCGGTAAGGTCGATCGCGGTTTTCTTTTTCCACAATGCGCCAGTACAATCGCAGGCGTCTACAAGCCTTACCGCTATCTTGGCCCCGCTTGAACTTCAGGGGATAGCAAAGCTCTTCTTCCAGAGAACGATAGATCATGATGTTATCTTAAATCTCCTGTTATGGTGGAAAGAAATGCATACTGTGGTTTGCAGCTCATGTACACTATAATAACACTAGGCATTCAAGTTTGACAACTGTAGTATGCAAAATAAGTCTCTCTATTGTGCGAAAAAGGAGAAATAAAGGATGGAAAGCATAGGCGATCGTCCGGATTTGGGTCCAGGCTTGGGTTCTGATTCAGTGCAGTTTGGCGGCGTGGTTCGCGATCGGCGTCGGGCGGAGAAGCTGAGTCAGAGCGATCTTGCGGAGCAGGTGGGAATTTCGCGCAACTATCTATCCCAAATTGAGCGAGGGGAGGCGACGAATCTGTCTTGGAACGTGCGGGTTCGGCTATGCAATACGCTAGGAATTCAAGAGGATGGCGACGTGAGCAAGCTGCTTCCAGAGAGTTTGCAAGCCTTTGCCGCTCGATCGAAAATCCCACCCGACGATCTTCAGATGCTGGCCAACCTCAAATATCGCGGTAAGCAACCCGACACTCCGGAGAAATGGGAGATGCTTTACAACGTGATCAAATTGACAATCGGTAAATAAGTCGATCGCACGTCCTATCCATTCAGTTTTGTCAACAGGTGCTAGTATCATGCGACGTAGATAAGCCAGGTATTTAGAACCTCTCCGTTGGGTTTGGGGCACGGCGTGCCATGCCCCTACAAATCTATCTTTCCAGAGACCGTAGGGGCATGGCTTGCCGTGCCCCAAACCCAA
>JAYUJY010000236.1:0-3205 GCA_043764895.1 Synechococcales cyanobacterium
CACTCTTTAGGAAATCACCATGCAAACCCAACCGCAAATCGTCATCGACTTTCTTCCCGATGGCACGATGAAACGCGAAGTCTTAAATGCTCAAGGCACTTCCTGTGAAGCATTAACGAAACCCTTGGATACGATCGCCCGTCCCAACATCACCTACAAACCTGAATACTTTCTAGAAACGGTAACTGAAACGATCAATACAACAGTTGGAGGATAAGTAAATGGGACTAAACCTTCAAGATATCCATGCTCGGTTTAACGCTGGAATTAGCACTGTAGCGATCGACTCTCCAACGGGAGCTGAAATGTCAGTCGTTAACCATATTGCGATCGAATTCCTCATCAACCTGCCCACACCCCGCCGAATGCGCATCCTCCTCTGGGATACCGCACGGCAACTCCAAACTGTCACCTGTCCAAATTCTAGCGATTACACCCTCACCCCTGATGGTGCCGCTGGAACGTCGGGTGCTCCAGTGGACTTGCTCAAATACATTCTCGCCCTTTGTACTGGAGAGGTGCCATCCACCCACGTCCGATCGCTCTTCATCGTCAAAGATATCTATCCCTATATCTCCGGTCCGTCTGCGAGTCCCACGGTCGTCCGCTGGCTCAAGGAAGTCTGTTATGCCTTAAAACGATCGCAGCACCGATTAATCCTGCTCCACGACGGGGAACAAACGCCGATCGTCTTCCAGGATTTAATCGCGAACCTTACCCATCCACTCCCGGATGAAAGTGAAGCCACTGCGATCGTCCAACGCCGAATCACGGCACTCCAGGACAGCGCCCGTTCCCAACGGCAAACTCTTCCTGTGAATCTGGACGCAGATGGTATGAAACGACTCACCCGCGCCGTTCTAGGCATGACTCAAGAGGCGATCGATGATGTTCTGCAAATGGTTGCCATTACCGATCGCACCTTGGACGACCGATCGATCGATGCCATCAACCACATCAAACAACAACGCTACGCCACCCAAGGCATCGAATACGCCCAAGCCCCCGATGTCGAAGTCCAAGGAATGCCCGTCCTCACCGATTGGGCCACCCGCATGGGTTGTCTCCTCGAACCGCAAGCCCAGGACGACTGGAACATCCCCTTCCCCAAAGGAATGCTCCTCGCAGGCGAAGGCGGCACCGGGAAAACCCTGGGTGTTAAATGCCTTGCCAAACTTTGGGGCTTACCGATCGTCGTTCTGGATCTTTCCAAACTGATGCAGAAAGAACTCGGCGCGTCTGAAGCCAATCTCCGATCGGTCATCCAAGCCGCTGAAGCGATCGCCCCTAGCATTCTAATGATTGACGAAATCGATAAGATGTTGGGCAGTAGTGAAAGTGATGGCGGCACGTCCAGTCGGATTCTGGGCTATTTGCTGCAATGGTTTCAGGAACATAATTCACCTGTATTCGTTGCGGCAACCGCCAATGAACCGTGGAAACTTAAACCTGAATTCCTAAGACGGTTTGCGAAATGCTTCTTGGTAGACCTACCGGACATTCCCGCCCGTCGAGGGATCTTTCAAGTCCAGATGCAGCGGTATCGATTACTCGAAGCGATCGACCCTGAAACCACTCAATCCTGGTTGGACACCTTAGCCGAGCAAACGCCTGATTTCACGGGTGATGAAATTCGCAAGGTCGTCCATGAAACAGCCGTTGCAGCCTATGCAGCAGGGCAACCAGGACTGACAACGCTGGACATCCTGCTCGCAGAAATCAATTTGAAGGAACCCCAATTCCGTCGCAATAATCAGCGATTGCTGGCGTTACGCGAATGGGCCAGTTCTGGCAATGCTAGTTTCGTTCGCGAATCACCCACCCGATCGGAACCTGGTATTCAACTGGGCGATCGTCTCGTCAATTTCGCCGACTAATTCAAGACCAGGAGAAGACCCAACTTCTCCCAATTTTTTAAACTCTCAAAATTCTGATGGAGGAATCACCATGGATTTAGAACAAGCTATCGCCCGATCGCACTTAATTTGCGTAGATGTTATGGAGAACCATAACAAATTCTGGTCTGCTTGGGTATTAGAGAATGGCGATCTCTTTGTGGAATATGGCAGAGTCGGTAGCACGGCTCAATCCAAGCTCCACGCGATCGGTAACGTCAATGCTGCAACGAATAAAATGAACGCGCTGGTAAAACAGAAACGAGCCAAAGGCTATCAAGTCATAGCGATTGCTGATTCTAAATCTCTAGATTACAGTCTGTTAACGAATGGAAGTGCGATTCAAGACGAGATTGAAGACATTCAGCAGCAGTGGAAACGGATGGAACCCTTCTCCCTAATCCGCTTTCATCCTGAATCAGGTCAGTTTCGATCGCTCTCCGGTGGCCTCTCCGTCGATGTGGTGACGATCGCCCGATCGCATTTAGAAACGGTTCAAACTCATTACCGACGAGGTGATGATGAATTCATTCCAGCGGTGGAAGCCTATATTCGGGTGATTCCGATGCGATCGACGGCCAAATTAAACGCCCATGATTTGTTAGGGAGTCGGCTAAAACTTAGTCAGCAAGCCGAGTTACTGGATAGGTTGGAACGAGGTTTGAGCCAGGTCGATCGGATTCGAGAGTTGATTCAATCGACCTTGGGTGGAAATGACAGGTCTTCCTGGTTGTCTTGGGGAGCCTTCCCAAATGCGATCGCCACTGGGTTTTCGGATGATGGGCGATCTAGCGCGATCCATTGGAATTAAATGCACGATCGCATCAGTAGTACAATATAACTATTGATGCGATCGTTTTTTTCTTCATGTTTACTCCAAGCTTTTAACGATCGCTCCACAGTCGCCGAAGCCAATCGCCCATGCGCTTCCATACCGCTTTCGGATTCAGCTTCTGCCGAAATCGCCGGACCACCTCATGCCCCGCCAACACTGCTCCCACCCAAAACATCACCTCCGCCAACACCAGTAATCCCGCTGCCCCAATCGCCCGTTACGTCAGCGACAAGGGCAATAACGGCAGGACAAGCAGCAGGAGCCAAGGGAGCACGGACGCGATCGCCAAGAGGATGCCTAATTTTGCAATTCGAGAGAAGCGCATGGGTCGGGACATTGACGTTTGCTGAATTAGCGTTAAATCATCATAGTCCTGGACAGAGGCGACCGTGCGCGATCGCGCTGATGCTCGAACCTTACTTTGGGCATTATGAACAAGATTAAACGGACGCCAAAACGTTCCATCACACGCAAT
>JAYUJY010000237.1:0-13248 GCA_043764895.1 Synechococcales cyanobacterium
ATCAAAGCCAATGCTGAAAAGCAAAAAGCGCTCAGTCTGGTTCTCGGTCAAATCGAGCGTAACTTTGGCAAGGGCAGCATCATGCGCCTCGGCGATGCGACCCGAATGAAGGTAGAAACCGTCTCTAGTGGCGCTTTGACCCTCGATTTGGCGTTGGGCGGCGGTTTACCAAAAGGACGCGTGGTGGAAATCTACGGTCCAGAAAGTGCCGGGAAGACCACCGTTGCGCTCCATGCGATCGCTGAAGTCCAACGCCAAGGCGGAATTGCGGCCTTTGTTGATGCAGAGCACGCCCTTGATCCCGTCTATGCAGGTGCCCTCGGCGTCGATATTGCCAATCTACTGGTCTCCCAACCCGATACCGGAGAAGCGGCACTGGAAATCGTGGACCAACTGGTGCGATCGGCAGCGGTGGACGTCATTGTGATTGACTCCGTGGCGGCGCTGGTTCCTCGGGCCGAAATTGAAGGCGAGATGGGTGACTCTCACGTCGGTCTGCAAGCCCGACTGATGAGCCAAGCGCTCCGAAAAATCACCGGAAGCATTGGGAAATCTGGCTGTACGGTCATCTTCCTAAACCAACTTCGTCAAAAAATCGGCGTTACCTACGGTAGTCCTGAAACGACTACAGGCGGTCAGGCGTTGAAGTTCTACGCTTCAGTGCGACTGGACATTCGTCGGATTCAGACCTTGAAAAAAGGAAATGAAGAGTACGGAATCCGCGCCAAGGTCAAGGTTGCCAAGAACAAAATCGCACCTCCCTTCCGGATTGCGGAATTCGATGTGATTTTTGGGAAGGGCATTTCGACGTTGGGTTGCTTGGTTGACTTAGCTGAAGAAACAGGCGTCATCACCCGGAAGGGCGCATGGTACAGCTACAACGGCGACAATATCAGCCAAGGTCGTGACAACGCCATTAAGTACATGGAAGATAAGCCAGACTTTGCAAAAGAACTCGAAGTCTTGGTGCGCCAGAAGCTAGAAATGGGCGCAGTGGTGTCAGCCAACTCGGTTTCTGCACCGGATCCAGATGACGAAGAAGAAGAGGATGATAACGAGTTTGATCCCGAAGCCGCAGAGTAATCACTGACGGTCTCGAAGCAATCTCATAGAAAAGACCCTAGCCGATCGCAATTGATGGGCTAGGGTTTTTCTTTTTGAAGTCGGGCAGAGATTGGAGTGGGTTGAAACGGCTCTAAGAGCGTCTCCAGAAACGCATCATGTCTTTGACGCTTTCCCAGTCGAGCGTACGTTCAGGCTTATTTTTAGCATTTCGCATCCGAGCATAGGTTCGGCGACGGCGAAATCGGGTTTCAGCCACTTCGTCCAGGCTATCTTCGCCCATCACGACTTTATCTTGGGGCGGCGCTGGCTTCGCTTCCCACCAGCCCAAGATAAATCCTGCCGAAATCCCGGCGATCGCCCCGAGCGTAATGCTGAGCGGAGCCGGGTATCCCATCACATAAAACGCCAGCAAAAATATCAGCCAAACTTGGATGCCAGCCGCAAAACCTTTAGAAAACACGTCGTTAGGGGGAAGGGACATAGATGCTAGAGGAACGAGAAACGGTTGTGCCCCTTTATTTTGTCTCAAAAACCTCATTTATGCGCACCGAACTTGTGCTCATCTGCATAACCAACCTCAATCCAGGCGATAGACCTTCTTAAATCTCAACGCCAAAACTTTATGCCTCGTCCGACCCGCAATCGCCGACGTCTCCTCAAACCCATGGCTTTGCTGCTATTAGCCGTCACCCTACCGCCGCTCTTGTGGCTCGGCGATCGCTATCTTCAGCGCCCCTTCCGCACCGTTGAGTCCAAAACCCTCTTCAATGGCGCAAAATACCAGCGCATCATCTGGAACCAGCCCCGTCCTGTAGTCCTTCACCTCGTGGCGATCGATCTGACATCTCCGGATCTCAACGTTCTCGTCACTCCCGCCGATCTCACCCTTCCCCAACCGGACGATCGCCCTCTCGTCGCCCGAACCACCACGGATTTTTTGACAACGTTTGGCATGGACCTCGCTATCAACGGTGGATTCTTCTCCCCCTTCAAAGAAAATAACCCGTTGGACTACTATCCGCACTCGGGCGATCGCGTTAGCGTCGTGGGGCAAGCTATCTCCAACGGCAAGATTGTCTCAGCTAAAGGAGAACAGGATTGGGTCATGCTCTGTTTTGATGCGAAAAACCGTGCCCAGATTTTGGACCAGCCTACCTGTCCTAGTTCTACGCAGCACGCGATTTCAGGCAACGAACTAATTTTGAAAAATGGTACCGTGCTTAATACTCGGACCGCACAGGATGGAGCCAAACCCTACGCTCGGGCGATCGTGGGGCTAAATGAGACAGGTGACACCCTTTGGCTCGTAATCGTCGATGGGAAGCAGCCGTTCTATAGCGAAGGCGCGACGCTTCCAGAACTTGCTGCGTTCTTGCCTACGATCGGTATCACGACGGCTCTAAATTTGGATGGCGGCGGCTCTACGACACTGGCCTACCAAACACCCCAAGGCGCTCGAACCCTCAATGCTCCGATTCATACCAAAATCCCCATGACCGAACGCCCCGTTGCCAATCATCTCGGATTTCGGTTCTCAAAGGCCCAGTAGACCATCCAGTTCACTGGCGGCCTCCGACGGCTGGAATCCAGACTGGATTCCAGGTTGTGACAAATTCGTGGCCATCGGCTGGGGATGAAATCCGATCGGAACGGCGGGAATCTGCGACAAAAATTGGGTAGCCGTCACAGGTTGCGTCAGATTAAATTGCGGCTGACGACCATACATATAGTCATCCGCATATTTACGAAAAACGGCTTCGACCGCCGCCTTAGCATTTTGCAATCCCCACTCATCGGCGATCGCTTGCGCTTTGCTTAGAACGTCTGCACTGAGGCGAACTTTATTGTCCAGTCGGACGATCGGTTCTAGTTTGATTTGCTGCATCTAATGGCTCCCAAATGGATTGAGTTTTGATTAACTTAAAATCGATCGTCATGGGTCAAGGCGTTTAATTCAGGGTCAGGGGCAAGCGACAGTTGCGTCTCGCCCGGTAGCATTCCGCGTACATTTGCAAACTGTGGATCGGGCATCACGGCAAAGAGTTTGAAGCCTTCTAGTCGATCGCGAATCAAGTGCGAACTTCCCCCCGTGATCAAAAACCGCGTCACCCTCGGCATAAACGGCGTATACTGCGACTTCACGGTGCGGAAAATCCCCTTGTACCAGGGATCCAAGTATTCCTCTAACCATTCACTCCAGTTTTGCCCAGTGTCTGCGTAGTAATGGTTATTCCGAAATCCATCCATGATTAACGCTGGATCAGCCGATGTTCCTAATACGTTAGTCAATCTACGATCAAAGCTAATCGCTGTAGCGAGTTCATAAGACCCGCCTCGGTCCATCACATTTTCATCAATAACTTCACCTTCTGCATCAATTAAGCGACTTAGCCACGTTCCACCCCCGATGTCGATGACGATCGTGTAGCCATTCTCAGAAATTAGTCCCAACTGCTGAGCGCCGCGATAAGACCCTAATCCTTCCCGTTCAATCTGAACCTGTTCAACCACGACCCGATAATCAATCTCATTGCGCCGAAACTCATGGGCGCCTAAGAGCAATTCTTTCAATCGATCGCGGTTTCGGGCCGGATCAGGCGTTGACACCTGGAGATTGATCCGAAACTCACACTGATCCCCGAGGTACGGAACAGGTTCAAGACAGGCATAGAGATGTAGTTTCACCAAATCAACTTTGTTCTCTACCACCGTCTGCTGTTGGTGACGATACTTGTATGCCTGCATTCCAAAGTGATAGCGCCGTCCATCGGGCAGCTCCACAAGCGGCGAACTCTCCGAATACCGCACCGGATCGCGTCCCAAGGGCACCTGAAACCGCATCGATCGAATCGCCCTCGGACTCCCAACCCCTTCCCAATACTTCAAGTCATAATTCCCCGCATCCAACGCCAACGATCGTAAAGGAACCGATCGTCCGGTCGCCCGGTCTAGAGTTAGATCCGATCGTAGTAACTCTGCTGCGGATTCTTTCTTCGCCCGTGGTGGACGCATTGAAGTGACAGTCATACCCCGTTCTCCCTGGTTAAAATTTTCTCAGCTTAAATAAACTAAGAACAGTGTCTAGCGATCGTTCCTGTGAATGACGTCTGTGTGAATTGACGGCTCACGACGCGCAGCTAAAGACTGTCCTCAGTGACGCTCTTATAACCCAAAGCAGTACACTAGTACGATATTAGATTCTTCCAAGTCTGTCAATTCATTTGTACTATTCCGATCGTTTAATCTTTTTTTTGTTCTAGGGGCTAGACAGAATGAGATCAACTCGCTACTATATGAGAGTAATCACGGACGATTAGCACAGTGGTAGCGCACTTCCTTCACACGGAAGGGGTCACAAGTTCGAATCTTGTATCGTCCATAAAGTTTTAAGTTTTCTAGGCTAGAGGCTTGGCAGATAGGGATGTTTGTCGCGATCGCCCCTTCATTTTACGACAGGCGATCGCAGATTAATAAGCAAATAGGATGAGTTTTAATGAATCGCTTTCATGTTCTGGGTAATAGTAGACCATTGTCTTTGAGTGATCTGCTTATCTTACGGAGTTGAGTCTATTTAATCCCACCGTTGCTAGACAACAACTGAGCATTGATCCAGCCACCCTCCTTAGAGCAGAGGAACCTCACTAAGTTCGCACAATCTTGCGGCAACCCCACACGACCCAGTGGCGTACTGCTACCGATACTAGTGATTTGTTCCGGTGTCATCCATCCCGTATCCGTCGCACCGGGACTAATTACATTCGTCGTAATGCCCAAGGATTTCAGTTCTTGGGCCGCAGCCAAAACAATGCGATCCATCGCGCCCTTGCTTGCACCATAGGGCAAATTATCCGCTGTATGATCGCTTGTAATAGATAGAATTCGCCCATTGCCAAACTCACCTTGATACCGTAATCCAAACTCACGAATCAAGAGCCAAGTTGCCCGTGCATTTATCGCAAAATGCAAATCAAAACTCTCGATCGAAGTGTTATAAATATTGCTATCCACTGACTGACAATGGGCCATGATAACGGCACTCACAGGCCCGGTTGTCCGCTCCACAAAGTCAAAGATCTGCGTCGGTGCAGCCACATCCGACAAGTCTGCTTCAATCGCACTCGATCGCGGTGCAAAGCCCCTTAGCTGCTCTAAAATTGTCAGTGATTCTTGCGGTTCGTTACCCCAAGGCATCATGGCATCGTACGGTCGCCAATAGGTAATTACCACATCCCAGCCCGATTCAGCCAGTGCTAGAGCGATCGCTGCGCCAATGCCGATTTTGCGGCTGACTCCGGTGACAAGTGCTATGGGTCGGCTAGTCGGGATTGAATTCATGGAACAGTTTAGATTCCTATACTAATGTAGTAACTTACACTGTGTCATACCTGTTGTCCTAAGTATTTTAAAATCTGTGCAACTCGGTAAAAATCGTCACCCCGATCGATCGACAATAGGTCTGACATCACATAACTCGGTTTCTCGCCTAGTTTTTCACCTTTGTGCAATTGAATAAACCGAAACTCGCTGCCATTGGTGACAAGTCCTGAGACGATCGGCTGTGTATTTGGACTAGTTAACATGTAGGTCAAAACTTGTGGAAACGCCACTTTGAGCGAATAGTCTGCCCGTTTAGCCTCAATCGTCACGATCCAAATTTGGTTATAAAAAACTAGTAAATCAATCAAACCCCGAATAACCAAGCCTTCATCCTCCGTCACGAGTTCTACTTTCTGTTCGGCTGTAATCCTAAATGGGGGAAGAAAAAATCCAGCAACGCTCAACAGAGGTGATAACACAACCATTTTGACGATCGGTTCTAGGACATCATAAATAGATAAGTGTTTATATTCAGCCTTCACTTTATTAAGTAGTTCAAGATCCATAACACTCAAACTCGGCAAATTCACACTTCCTTCTGCAAAAAGGGGGCCAGTCAAGGATTCGACCAGTCCAAAGTCTTCTTTCAGGTCAGCCAGCGTGATGTTTTTTGCTTGTAAGGTTTGAGGCATGGGATGAGGGTGCTCTTAGCGATCGTCTTTGCATTGTAACGACTGTAATAGCTGTGCGATCGCCCGTCCTATTTAAGCGATCGCTGTAAATTCTGCTCCAAACTCCGCAGCATCGCCCGCAAATCGTAGGACTTCTTGGAATCGTAGAGCGTCGAGAGTTCGCTGCCTGCGCGTTCGATTTTTCGCATTCTCGATCGGACGACTTGGATGCCTTTTTTCTGGGCGTCAGTCAGCAGGGCTTCATGAGGAAGGGTCGGATCGGTGAGGTTCTCAAGATCGGCGAGGAGATCGTCGATTGCCGTGATGGTTTGAATAAGGGATTGGGTGGCATGGGCGATCGTTTGGGCAATCCCGGCGAGTTCGGCGATGCTGCCTTTGATATGGCGAATACTGCCGCCAACACGCTGATCCGCATCGCTCGTCATGGTGATTAGCCGACGCATATCTTCCGTGACCGGGCTAAAGGCCGTTAGGTTTTCAGAGTGGGTCGATTTGCTAGCAGCAATAGATGAATGAAGCTGAAGATGGAGCGCCTTTTGGCCCACTTGCTTAACCAGGTCCGACAACGTTCCGATCACTTCAAGTTCTTTCGCCAGACTAATATCGCTGCTGATCAAATGATCCGTTTCGCCCGCAATTTCACTCACCGACGAAAGACACTGCTGAAACAAGTCACGCGCGGGTGAAGCGAGGAGCGTTTGGAGCGTCGTTAGACGGTGGCGAAGACTTTGGCCTTCTTCAGTCCGGGTGAAAATTTCGTACTGTTGGCGTTCGAGATGACGCTGCTGGTTTTGGAGCGTGAGGTTGCGCACCGTCACCATTTGCTGGGCGTCTTCTAGGGCGACGCTCTGGCGATCGAGACGGCTTTGGAGGTTGGCTAAGGCACTATTTTGCTCAATGATCTGTTGTTCCGTAGACCGGGCAATCTCCGACTGAGCCATGAGTACATCCCGCGCATCCACCAGCCGCAGACTGCCATCGCGAAATGTAACCGCAATCGGATCAAAGGCGAATAAAGGAGACCGCTGACGGATTTGGGCTGCGGCGTCCAAAATAGTCGTGCGATCGCTGACCACTAACGGCGGTTCACCGTGGGGCGGGATGAGATTTTCTACAGGTTGCTCCCAGCCCAAGGGACCCGCCGCCAAACAGCTCTGTTCAAAAAAACCCTGCCGAGAAAGAATTCTGATGAGCTGTGATCCGTTCACCAATAAAATTCCTGGCAAATGGGATTGCGCCTGAAATTCTAGCGCAACCGCGCGGGCCAAGGACGTACTGGGCAGTTGGACATCGTAAAGACACAGAGACCCAATGCAGGACTGGGACGATCGACAGGACGGATTTGACAGGTTCATACAGCAAGATTACCAAAGTTCATATAAACTTTGGGCGAGTTCCTCGTCAAATCTCCGTAAAATTTAGGAAAATCCCGTTCCTATTCACGGGATAGCTAACTTCTAGAGAAAGTAATATTGAATAGACTCTATTTACGCTGGTGACTTATGCCCATCGACGACATACTTGGCCAGCAACTTGGCGGACGATATGAGGTTTTGGCCGTGCTGGGATCCGGGGGCTTCGGACATACCTATATTGCTGCCGATCGCCAACGTCCCGGCGCACCCGAATGCGTGTTGAAACATTTGAGTTTTTCCAGCCAAAATGCGGACATGCTCAAGCAGGCTCGGCGGATGTTTGCCCAGGAGGCGGCGACGTTAGAGCGGCTCGGAAAGCATGAACAGATTCCGCAACTGCTCGCGTATTTTGAAGAACAGGGTGAGTTTTATCTGGTCCAAGAATTTATTCAAGGGAAGCCGATCGCCCATGAAATCCCCGAGGGTACGGCGCTGAGTGAACGAGCGACCGTTGAGTTTTTGGAAGATGTCCTCTCTATTTTGGTATTTGTCCATGATGAAGGCGTCATTCATCGAGATTTGAAGCCTGAGAACTTAATTCGTCGATCGCACGATCGGGCCATTGTGCTGATTGACTTTGGGGCCGTCAAAACCATTGAGGCCCAAATCAATCCCCTGCGCTACACCCAGAGCATCCCCGTGTACACCACCGGATATGCCGCCAGTGAGCAATGTCTTGGACGTCCGCAATTTAATAGCGATTTGTATTCGCTGGGCATGATCGCCATTCAATGTTTGACGGGGACGCATCCTACTTTTCTAGACGCTGACCCCCGCAGTGGTGACTTACTCTGGCAAAACCAAGTCACCGCAGAGCCTGAATTGATCGCCATCTTGGATTGCATGACTCAATACCAGTCGTCAAACCGCTACACCAGCGCTCGGGAGGTGCTTCGGGAGTTGGCTAAACTCCGCACAGGTGGCCTTCCGGCATCTCAACCCGAAGATTCGCCGATCGAACCGTCATCACCCCAAGGGCCGATCGCCGCTAATTTCACCCCTAATTCTGTCCCTCATCCGGCTCACACCCAAATCACCCAACCCGAACCCCTAAAGCCGCGATTCAAACCCTGGAAAGTCGGTGCGATCGCCGTCTCAATTACCGCCACTGCCCTTTTTGGGACCGCTCTTTTTAAGCCGTCCGTCTTTCCGCTACAACTGACCCAAAATGGATTTACTGGAAAACCCGCTGCCCCAATTACCTCAGATACTTCCGACGTGCGTAGCCGCCAAAGCGATCGTCCACTCCTCCCATCTGACACCGTAGACAATCCCGAAACCCAGATCTATCTCAACAATACTCAAGCTCAATCTTCTTCCACGATCGCAGTCGTTTTGCCCTTTGGTCGCTTTCCGCAAGCCGCTTCCGAAGTGCTCCGAGGGGTAGCCCAGGCCCAAACGGAGATAAACCGGAACGGCGGAGTCGCAGGGAAATCTCTGAAAATCCTTCTGGCTGACGATGAAAATCAACCCGATCGCGCCACGGCTCTAGCCCAGACCCTAAGCCAGGATCCCCAAGTTCTCGGCATTGTCGGCCATGGCAGTAGCGACACCACCTTAGCCGCCGCCGGAATCTATAAAACCCAGCAGTTGGTCACCCTCGCCCCCATCAGTTCCGCCACAAGCCTGTCAGGATTCAGCCCGTATCTCTTCCGTACCATGCCCAGCGATCGGCTTCCGGCCCGTGCCCTGAGCCAACACATGACTTCCACGCTCAAAAAACGCCGCGCCGCCGTCTTCTATAGCGCCAAAAATACCTACAGCCAATCCCTCAAGACCGAATTTAAAAATGCCCTCTTCTATAGCAATCAAGGTGAAATCGTCACCGAAATTGACATCACCCGACCTGACTTCAATCCCGCCGAAGCCCTCAAACTTGCCCGCACTAAAAATGCCGAAGTCCTGATTTTTGCCACCAGCCCCAGCGACGTCGATCGCGCCCTCCTGGTCATCCAAACCAACCGCCAATCTCTCCCCGTCCTCAGCAGCGACGCCCTCTACTCCAACAAAGTCCGCGACGCCCTCAACCCCACGACCCAATCCTTGACCCTAGCCGTGCCCACTCAGCAGGTCGGACTGGACCAGTCTCCCTTTGCCCGATCGGCCCGTCGTCTCTGGAAAACGCCCGTCACTTGGCGCAGTGCCCTTGCCTACGATGCCACCGTTGCCCTCACCCGCGCGATCGCCACCGCCCAAACCACCGCTCAAACCACAAGTCAAACCACAGGCAAAACCACCGCCATTCGCGACCAAATTCGATCGGCCTTAGCGAGTCCCCAGTTCCAAGTTGCGGGATCGGTCGGTCCCATTCGCTTCACCGAAACGGGCGATCCCCAGGAAGCTATTCAGCTCGTCACCCTGCGATCGAACCCCACCACTCATCAGCCCGAATTCATCCCTCAGTTCACGCGTGCGCCTAAATCTTAATGGCAATTTTAATAGCGTAAAAAAATATACGAAGATTTGTAACATTTTGCGAAGTTTTTACTGCACCGAAGCTGCGATTTTTGTTACCTTTTTGGGGGAGCTTATGATTTACAATGCAGAACGATTCATGTCTGAAAGACTGATCTAAATATAGGCTTGGAAGGGGATTTTTATGAGCAATGGATACGTCGCTTTAGTCCTGCACGCTCATTTGCCATTCGTGCGGCATCCAGAAAGTGACTTCGTGCTCGAAGAAGAGTGGCTATATGAGGCGATTACAGAAACCTATATTCCCTTGCTTCAAGTCTTTGAAGGGTTAAAACGTGATGGCGTAGATTTTAAAATCACGATGAGTATGACGCCGCCATTGGTGTCGATGCTCATGGATCCTCTGCTGCAAGATCGCTATGATGATCACCTCTCGGCCCTAGAAGAACTGGCCGAAATAGAGGTCGATCGGCACCGTCATAACGGTCATATGAAGTACTTGGCGGAGTACTATGTCGAAGAATTTAGTAAAGTTCGTCAAACTTGGGAAAAGCACGATCGGAATCTGATCGGCGCATTCAAGCGATTTTTAGACTCCAATAACCTCGAAATCATCACCTGCGGAGCCACCCACGGCTATCTCCCGCTGATGAAAATGTATCCCCAAGCCGTCTGGGCACAGCTCAAAGTCGCTGCCGAACACTACGAAGACACCTTTGGCCGCGCCCCCAATGGCATCTGGCTTCCGGAATGCGCTTATTACGAAGGCTTGGAGCGCATGGTTGCCGATGCCGGGATGCGCTACTTCCTCACCGACGGCCATGGCATCCTTTACGGTCGCCCTCGCCCTAAATTTGGCACTTATGCTCCAATTTTCACCGAATCAGGCGTTGCAGCCTTTGGCCGAGATCAAGAATCGTCCCAGCAGGTCTGGTCTTCAGAAGTCGGCTATCCGGGGGCGGCAGAGTACCGTGAGTTTTACCGCGATCTTGGGTGGGATGCGGAGTATGAGTACATCAAGCCGTACATTATGCCCAACGGCCAGCGCAAAAACGTCGGAATCAAGTATCACCGAATCACCGGAAAAACCGTCGGCTCCAGTGACAAAGCGCTCTACGATCCCTACTGGGCCAAGGAAAAAGCGGCGATTCATGCCGAAAATTTCATGCTCAACCGTAAGGAGCAGGTCAGCCATCTCAGCGGCGTTATGGGCCGAAAGCCGATCGTGGTTTCTCCCTACGACGCTGAACTCTTTGGTCACTGGTGGTATGAAGGTCCGTGGTTTATCGACTACTTCCTGCGCAAATCTTGGTTTGATCAAGACAGTTATGAAGTCACGCACCTCGCCGATTATTTGCGCGAGAACCCCAACCAGCAGGTCGTGCGGCCATCCCAGTCGAGCTGGGGCTACAAGGGCTTCCACGAATACTGGCTCAATGAAACGAACGCCTGGATTTATCCGCACCTCCATAAAGCGGCTGAACGGATGATCGACCTGTCCCGCATGGAACCTGCCGACGAACTGGAATGGAAGGCGCTCAACCAAGCGGCGCGGGAATTGCTGTTGGCCCAATCCTCTGACTGGGCGTTCATCATGCGCACAGGGACCATGGTGCCCTATGCCATCCGCCGCACGAAGTCCCACTTACAGCGGTTCCACAAAATCCACGACGATCTCAAAGAAGGAAAAGTAGACTCTGGCTGGCTAGAGAAAGTCGAGGAAATCGACAACATCTTCCCTAACATTAACTACCGAGTTTATCGATCGCTGTAGCGTGAATTGAATGGGAGCAATGGGTTATGCAACTCGGCAAAATTCTAAAGGACGATCAATCCTATAACTTTAGCTCATACTTCGAGATGAGTTATGAAGCTGAGGAGATTTTTGCCGAGTTTGGCTTTCGATTAGAACGGGTAAATCTGGAGTTTCCCCGATCGTATGAGGGTTTGGATCGTGTTTTACCTGCCCTCGATCGTCGCATCCGTCGAATGCTGCCCAGGGTGAGTCTCAGTAGCGAAACCGCACGACGAGAAATGCTGGTTGCTCCGATTTTGATGGAATTGATTGATCTGTGTGATGCGCAGTTACGAATTGAATATGCGTTGAATGTAAACAACTGGCTAAAGGGGAATTTAGACTATCTGATTCGGGTGCCAAAAACGAGGCAATCTCTTCTGGTTATCGAAGCAAAACGGGACGATCTCGATCGAGGCTTTGTCCAGATGGCCGTCGAGTTAATTGCCTTATCAAAAGTCCAAGACCAGCGCTACTTTTACGGTGCGGTGACGATCGGAGAAGCCTGGAGTTTTGGGATGCTCGATCCGATCGAAAACGTGATTTACCAAGATATCGGCCTATTTTCCATCCGCGATCCTGAAATGCTAGCTGACCTTGCCGCAGTTCTAGCAGGTATCTTGACTCAGCGAGAGTAATAGCTCTAAAATATGCAATCAGGGAATAATTAAATTAGTTTAGTTTTAGTGTCTAAAGTTCTTCCGGTTGCCCCATGATTTCTTGGCTAATTTTTGTATTCCTAGCGGCAGGATACGGCTTGATGTTCTATACGAGTCGGCAGGAAAAACTCCGTCAGCAGCACCAAAACAGGCTCGTCTCAAAGAAATTTGGCGTGCGGAAAGCCGTCAACAAATCCGAGATGCCACAACCCAACGATTGGAAAATGATCCTCAAGCTTCCGCCTTTAAAGAATTAGAACGGCAAAAACAACGTCTTAATCAGTTTGAAGAACGGGTTGCTCAGAGAGATGAAATGGATCAAGAACAAGGCGATCGAGATATTAAATTAGAGGCTGAACTTGATCTTTTATGGGTTAAGGCGCAGGATGTCATGCAGCATAAACAAGACGCAGAAAAACAAGCTGAAAGATCTCGACTTCAATCGGCTATCTATGCCCTCGAAGCGAAACGAGATCAGCAACGTCTACAAGAGCAAATCGAAGCCGATCGCGCTCAGCTAAAAGTACTCGAAGCCAAACGCCAACAGGAAATGAAAGCTGATCAAATTCGTATTCAGCGAGAACACCAAATTCAAGCGCAGCGACGCCAACAGGAAATGCAAGCCGATCGCAACCAAATTAGAGAGGAGTCCCAGCGACAGAAACCTAATGAGAGAACCAACGCTCGTCCTATCGACAAGTCTGGGGTCTAGCGTAATCAGTATGCTAACGTATTAAAATACGATATCAGAGATCCCTTATGCAACTGACTGTTACTCAACTCCTTGGCTTGCCGGGTATTGATGTTGAAGACTACTCAGAATTAGAACATCAAATGATCCTTCATGTTGAAGCTCATTCTACCCAAAGTGTCTGTCCTCGCTGTCTCCA
>JAYUJY010000238.1:0-3191 GCA_043764895.1 Synechococcales cyanobacterium
GGGAATTTTGATGTGCTGCGAACCATCGGCGACCAGGACGTGCAATTTCCAATCGGATGCGGCGGCAGGATTCGTGCTTTGATTGCCCTTCTTTACGTCCGCAATGACGCCATAGAGCGTGGTTCTTCCTGGCTCAGGAGTGGACATGACGATCGGGGTTCCTGCTGGATAGGATCTAAGATGTTTAGCGACATTAAGGACTTGTTCAGCGAGTTTCCTAGAGAATCGATCGATTTTATCAGGGTCGCGATATTTCTGAGTGACGTGGTCTTCGTAAAGATCAGCAGCATCTTGAAGAATACTGACTTTCGCTGAGACTTGTTGACGCGCGGTAATCTGAACGACGTTACGATCGTGCATCTCCAAATCATCGACGGATCAATACCCAGGGTTTCGCGAACCGCATTCACGACTTGAAGTTGAGTCAGGGGTTTGTTTGTACTTTTAACATCAATGACTTCAATGTGAACAGCGCTTGCAAAAGGACCTAATCAAAAGGAGATAGTTGATGTTAGTATTCTAAAAGGATCAATCAAAAAACCAGATTAATTTATGAGAAAATTTTCAATGACTGACTCAGATTTAATTCGGGAAACTTGTAAATTAATTTGTGAAGAAGCTAAAGATGATTATGTTGGTCTTTGGTCTATTGGGTGGATATTTCGTGAAAATTTTTGTGAAAAAGACTTGTTTGTCATACGAAAACTAACATTAGAAGTTGTGAAAGAAGTGATGCAGAAACATTTGCTCTTTGCTGGTTCGTTTGAAGAGAACAATTTTAAGCGATGGACTATTAACACAGAGCAGATACTCCATCAAATCGAAAAGTATTGGTTAGATGGAGGTGATATTCCAGGTATGGGTGAAATCATATGGTTTGAATCGATAGAAAAATAAGGATTTGACTATTTTCCAAAAATTAGTTAAGCATTCAATACAATATTCAGATATTTTAGGCAGCTAAAATTTCGTGTTCACCTAGCAATTAGAAGTTCGAGTGGGCTAGTACCAAAATAATCCCCGTTTAGATAAGGAGAGCTGCTATGGCAATGAAATTTGATTCTGGCTTTGAAATATTAAGATTTAGTGATGTTAGATATGAAGAGCTAACAGTTGAAATTCAATATAAAGGGGAAGCGATATTACAAATAAATAAAGATAAGGGATTAAGTAGTTTAGAGATCGATATCCTTGTAGACTTTGTGCAAAGTGACTTCCACCCCAAGTTTATGTTGAATGAGTTTCTATTCGTAATTAATGAGGCCAAAAAAATATTAATAGGGAACACCTAATATTTATTCTCTGTGAACAATACATAAATTTCTTGTATTGTTTAAAATCTAGTATATTCCATGGAATTATTAGTTCGATTGTGCAAATCAAACGCGCTATACTGGCTGCTCAAAGTAGCTACTTCTCAATCAAAACTGAATTGGGTATCGGTTTTATAATCGAGTCAGAGCAGGAGAGTGCGATTGCATCAGGCCGTTTGATGGCGGTCGCTGAACTGAAGAAAGCCCCTTTTGAAGCATCGACGAGTTCACGGATAAATTCTGCGCGATCGGGTACATAATTCTTGCCTTTCCAATCATTCTTGACCCCACCACCCGCCTCATGGGCTTCATCCAAAACCAAAATTGCATTAGGTGCGATCGCCCTTAGAAACGCCCGCCTTAGGGGTTCAACTCCACCGGAAACGGTCTGAACTTGAGAGTAAGTGGTAAAAATGGCATCGCGTCCAGTTACGCCCGCCGCCATCATTCCCTGCATGACGTCCTTCTGTTGCTCTAAATTCCCCGTCCGCAAAGTGGTGCCATTGGGTAAAGGAATGGACTTTCCAGCATCGGTCATCCAGGGATTGAAATCCGTCATCCCAATGTCTTGAAGATCGCGGACGATATCGGCGTAGAGACTAGGATTTTGACTAATAAAAATGGCTTCTAGCCCTTCTTCTTTGGCATAGCGCATAACTGCTGCGCAAATTCTCCCCTTCCCAATTCCAGTTTGGTCTCCAACGACAAACCCCTTGCCTGATTCAATACTGGCGATCGCGAGTGCTGCACCATCAACTTGTTCAGCGCTGAAATGTTGATAGAGATTGGGTCGATCGGTGTATCCTAATTTCTTGACTAAATAATCATCAATGTTGCCATTTCGCGATTCAAAACTATCTAAGGCTTGCTGGGCAGCATCTGCCATGTTGACGGGAATTAGAGTGCCGATCGCTTTGGCGAGACTGCGAGGAAGATAAGCGACTTGTTTCGGTTCCAGATCAAAATCAGTCATGACATGCTCCGTTATAGATGGCTTAACCAATCGTTCAAAGTCATTTCGTTGTGATTGTCCAACTGGGTCTGGTAATCGGGATGTTGGGTGTCGATCGGGGTTGCTGGGAAGACTTCGGGATGAATCTCGTTGCGGTTGTAAAACGCTTCGGTGTAGTGAACGATCGTCATGGCCCATTCTGACTTCCAGTCCTCCTGATCGGGTATTGGAATCTGTTGGGCTGGACAGATTCGGTGGAGAGTTCGTCTCAAATAAGCCTGTGCGTCGTCGGCTGAATCTCGGCTCATCATCCAGGCTAACCGCTGTTCCATCAGTTCGAGGTAACGCTTCAGCAATAATGGGTTCACGTTTGCTGGGACTCTCACCGTAAAGAATGAATCGTTCTCGATCGGCGTCCAAAGGAACGGATAGTCGGAGTGATGGAGGTTCAAGCGTCGAAAAGACCTCCAGATGAGGGCAGTTCTTTTCCTTTGCCTCGTCTGTTAATTGTCGAAGAAGCTGAGTGAGAGATTCCAGGGACCGATCGCGCAGCGATTCATCCATTACTGTGCCATGAATTGTTACCCGCATCACGTTCGCAGTCCGCTGCTGTTGTTGGATTGCCGCATCATCGATCGCGGGATCGTAAAGAACACCGATCGACTGTAATCCCTGTAATGTATAGTCTTTGCCTAAATCCGACGCTTGGAAACCGATATTACCGACTCGATACTGAATTCGTTTTGCCCGTTTTCCATACCGCCCGATATGAGTGAATTGGACATGGGTTTCGATGCCTTCATCTTGGAGCCGATCGAGCAGCTCCGGCAATCGTGGTTGGTCGAATGCAGCCGCTTGAATGGTGGCGATGACAGCTTTACGCGATCGGACAATCTGCTCGGGTGAATGAAGAGCGATCGCCCCTG
>JAYUJY010000239.1:0-13103 GCA_043764895.1 Synechococcales cyanobacterium
ATAGATATAATCAAGTAGATTTTTCATTGGATGGTAAGTAGCTAAAATACTGTTTTACCATCCTTTTTTACCTCAATTTAATTGATGGATAAGTCTAATAGATATGGAAGGATTCAACGTTGGCGTACCAGCCGCCCATGGATTCGTTGTTGGAACCATTGAAGGCGATTTGGTTGCCTTGGTTGTCGGTGATGATGCCTGTTTTTTCATGGAAGAGACGGTGGGGTTCGAGTTGGGCTTCGCTGTCTTCGGGGTTGCCGTCAGGTTTGAGTGGAATGGCAATTCGGATGTCGAGAATGTGGTGTTGGATTAGCCAACTAAGGATCTCGAAGTGGTGCAGTTGGGCAAAGTTCGCGGGTGGGGTAAAGTTTCGATCGATGCAGGTTTCAAAAGTTTCTCTAAGTGCATAACCTTGGGTGATGATGTCCAAATCTTTTGGGCTAAATTGGCAACCCATGATAAGACGGATTTTGCTTTCTCCAGTGTCTTGAATATTGTTCAGCATGGCTCCCAGTCCACGAGCGACGGCGCTGAGGATACTGCTGTTGAAAAATCCAGCTTTACGATCGTAACTGACTGCACGTTCGAGAGCAGGGATGTAAAAGTCAGTGACGGGATTGTGGGTGTCGCTGGAGTAGCTGATGCGCCAAGGGTGGGTGGGGAGAAGCATAGGAGATTTGAATTGAGAAGTTTGAATTGAGAAGTTTGAAGTTTGTCTATTCTGTTTTTAGATTCTGTTCACAGGCTGTGAAAATGACGTGCAGGGTGCCGAGGATATCAGCAACGTCACGTAGTGAATACAATAATGTTTCATAAACTTCGTTGTCGGGAGTGAATTGGTAAAATTTCCAGCCTTCGCCGTTGGTAACGATACCGAAGATATCGATCGTTTTGCCGATGCTGCGATTCATCCATTGGCAGGCTTGCATTTCGAGGAGGCATTGAGCTAACCCTTGATCAAAATCATCTTTTTTAGCTTCTGCGACACAGAGCATTGGCACGGCGGCATAATCAAAATTCTCGGTAATGAAGTAGTCAGCCGCACCGTGGGCCGTTTCACTTTCTAACGCTTCGCCTTTCCAGATTTTGAGCTGATGAAAAGGCTGTAGAGCTTCGATGAAGACCAAATCAATAATAATTTTTTTGCCTTCTTCGGAATGCTTGAGGTCAAAAACTTGCGATCGTTGATAGTGTCGCTGAAAGTCATCTGATGGCGCGATCGGAATGAATTCGATTGACCAAGGTTGTAATCGTTTGAGATTTAATTCTAAATAGGCATCCTTTAATCGAAAGCGTGAGAAGGGTTTCTTGCGGTCATTTTTTTTGCTAGATGAGGGTTTGAGGTCTGATTTTTTGGATGACATGGTTGAATTTTAGGGCCTGTAAAGTATGTATTAAAACGTTGGACTAAGCTAGACGATCGAATGGGGATGGCCGATCGTGCTGAGTAGAATGCCGAGGATTTTGTTGATGTCTTTAATGAAGTATTCGGTGAGGTCGAGTTCGATCGTGGTGTCGGTTAATCGTAAGAAGCGCCAGAGGGTGCCGATCGTGACGACGCCGTAAATAGTGGGGATGTCGTTGCCTTCACGTTGGTTGAAGATTTGGGCGGCGAGCATTTCGGCCATGCATTGGGCAAAGCCAGATTTGAGGTTTTCGTTTTTGGCTTCGACGAGGGCGACGACGGGGGCACGGACGAAGAGCTGTTCGGAGGAATGGCTGATTAGAAAGTCGCAAATGCCATTTAATCCTTTCTCAGAATCAACGGTGAAATCTACGCCTGAAAACAGGCTAATTTGATTTTGCATTCGACGTTTGACTTCGAGCAAAATCGGCGAAATAATCATTTCCGATCGAGCTTTTTCCGTATTCATCGCAACGGCGAGGTTGAGATTTTGATACAGCGTCAGGGTGAGATAATCGCTGGGTTTGACTTCAGGAGCATCTGTAAATAGATCGGAAACTTCTCGCAGGGTGAGATTGAAATCTTTGATTAGGGTTTCAAGTTTGAATTCACTGTATGACATAGCGATCGGCTTCCTAAGTTATTAATGAATCAGAGCCAGTCTTCTAGCTGAAGATTATGGATATTTTCAAAATCACGGGTGTTGTGAGTGACGAGGATGTCACCCCGCGATCGCGCAACGGCACCAATCAGTGAGTCCAGTTCACCTGTAGGTCTTCCTATTTGTTTAAGCTCATTTTGGATGAGACCAAACTCTAGAGCGGCTTCCGTGGAAAAAGAAATAACTTCTAGCAGTTGCGTTAGATCATTGAGAGCGTTAAGGTTTTCGGGCTGTCTTTGAGATCCGTAAATGCCTTTATAGAGTTCAGCAATGACGATTGTGCTGGCATAACACTGCGGGAAAAGGCGATTAAAGGCTTGAATGGCAAGACGATCGCCATTCATTAACGCAATGCAAATATTCGTATCAAGAAGATACATAAAAGGTTCTCCTTAATCATCCATTGAATCAATTTGGCGACCGCGATAGGCATGACGCTCTCGGTCGATTTCAGCAAAGATTTCTATCAAATCAGGTTGATCTTTCCATGCTCCAAATACTTGATTGATTCTAACTAGACGTTCTTCATCACTCAAGTGTTCTAAAGGATGTCCAGGAATGGATGCCGATCGAGTTGGTTGGTTAGTTTTGAGAAAACGGATGAAATTAAAGACTTGCTCCAGGACTGGATCTGGTGTGCTATCGAGTTCTTGAAGGATTTTTTCTTTGAAGGTCATGGCTGGGTTCTCCTAGGGAATAAGGGTGAATCTAGTTTAGAATAAGCTGCATTGCCCTTCGACTAATTCTAATTCTGGCTGAATGTAGCGGACTTTGGCTTTGATTTCGTCCATGGAGAGCCAGAGGTCGGCTAGGGCTTGTTCTTCGGGGATGCGTTTTTTGGTGTCACGGGTGTGTGGGATGGCGCGGAGGGTGATTTCCCAGGCGCGCATGAACCGATCGTTGCTCAGTAGGTCAGTGCCTTTAAGGAAGCGGCGGACGGGATCGATCGAGCCTTCTTCGAGGTAGATGGCGATTCCCGTTCCGGGAGGCTTCGCCAACGTGGCATGTAACGCATCAATTAAGGTGGTGAGGGTGAAGTCGTCGGGGTTGGTGCTGAAGGCGCGTTTTTTGAGGCGTTGGTCGGGGGTGAGGAGTTTGCAGTTGCCGCCTTTGATTTCGGCAAGTTTGTGGATTTTGTGGAGGTCCATGAGGTTGAATCCGCCGACGGCGAGGGCGAGTTGGCGGGCTTCATCGAAGGGGAATTCGCGGGCGCGGAAGGCATCCCAAGCGAGGATGTACCAGGTGGTGATGGGGTCGAATCCGGCGGTGTCGGTTTGGGCGAGTTTGTGGAAGCGGTAGTTGGCGATCGCTTTTCGGGCTTCGGCGAAGGCTTGTTCGGGGCGGACTTCGTGGCCTGATGTGTCGAGGATGGGGTAGTTGCGGCTGAAGATGTTGAGGGCGGGGCCGAAGGCGCTGAGGTAGAGGTCGATGCCGTCGATGTCGTTGGCTTCAAATTCGGGGGCGCGGGTTTCGACGAGGTGGGTGACTTGGGGGCGGAGGTCGTCCCACCAGGCTTGTCCGGCGTTGGGGTCGCGTTTGCGGCAGACGAGGAGGACAGTGCTGGAGACGGAGTTTTTGGCGGCTTGGTGGAGGTTTTGGGGGTTTTCGGTGCTGACGGCCCAGGAAGCGGTGATCTCGAAGCCGGAGTCGATCAGGGATTTGGCGAGAGTGTCCCATGCGCCGGAGTCTTTGTGGTTGAATTGGACGGTCATGACGCCATCGTCGCGGAGGACTCGGTGATATTCAGCGAAGGCAAGGGCCATTTTGGCTTCGTAGTCTTGGTATGCAAGTTCCTTAGGGGAAGTGCCCATATTACGAAAACGCCCAAGATTCGCTACTGCTTCTTGATCTTTATCCGTCAACTCATTGGAAAATAAACTTGGAATGACATCCCCAAGTATCCTACGTTGCCACACATAAAAGAAATCAGAAATTTCTGCGTATGGAATGGTGTCGTAGTATGGAGGATCAGTAACCAATGCATCTACACTCTTACTCGCAATATTCATTAAGTTGTCAGCAGATGCATTCTGCACAATAACTTCCTGACTGTATTTCTGATGAGCAAGTACTGAACTGTTTCCGGATTGTCCAATTTGTCCATACATGGCGCATAGTTCTGCATAGTCCGAATCAAATCCAGATGTACATGACTGCCATAACTCAGTAGCACCATTAGTCTCGGGATAGTTCCAGAACAAATTAAGCATATGTTGTGTTGTTGCTCTCTTCGGGCCAATTCTACCTGATTGCCAATGTGATAATCTTGAGTTTTTATCAACACACTGATCAAAAAGAATTGCTAGATAGGCTGTTAAAGCCTCTGCACGCTCAGGTTCGCATTGTGCTGCTATTTTAGATTTGGCTTCACGTATTATTTGAAGATAGCTAACTAAGGTGTAAAGCTGTCGTGGATTAAATAGTTTATCCCAGGTTGTCAATCCATATCGATAAGCCATCATGTATTGCGGATTATCGCTACAAGGTTCTGAAGGAACGAGTTCAGCCAATAGCGGGTTAGAGTAAAAATGCCCAATAGAAGTGGAGGCATTTACATAAGCCGCTCTATCGATTTCCTCAGGCACCCTAAATTGTAATGATCCACTGCCTGTTTTATATGTAACCGCGTAAAGTTGATGTGCAAATCCAATTTCTTGAGCATATTTAATTAGATACTCTTGTTCTATAATGTTTGAGCAATTCGGGCATCTTCCAACACTTCTTGCAACAGTTCCAGTATCACTTGGATCGTACTCTTCACCATTCTCACAAACGATCGTATCGCCCTTCCCCTTCTTCCCCCGCACCAACTCAAAATCCACCCGCTTTTCCTTTAGATTCGACACCGGACGCACCGCACACCACTTGCTCAAATTCTGCTTTTCCGGTCGCTTATACAACCACCAATTCGGACTTAACGGCACCACCGACTCACAACTCGGACAAACCACCGTATGCGCCCAAAGATAATTCACCACCGTCTCCCCATCCTGCGACGGAAAAAACTCCGCCAACCGCACCTTCGCCTCATCCCCCACCCACTTCACCCATTGATCAATATCCACCTGCAAATCCGGCCCAAACTTCAGCGGATACTCGATCGCCGCCTTCATCGTCACTACCGCCACCGGATTAAGATCACTCGCCAACACATTCAACCCATACCGCGCCGCCTCAAACGGAATACTCCCGCCCCCCGCAAACGCATCCAACACCGTCGGCGTCCGCGTCCCCCACATTTGCTCACACAAATCATGCACCTTGGTGATCCGATCGGCACTCGGCGGCGTCTTATACAACTTCGTCGTCGTATCCTGAAACCCATCCACCCGACGATTCAACCCCAAAAGATACTCAAACTCTTCAACAGTCACCCCCTCCGGCAAAATCGAACCCAACACCGACGCCCGACTAAACGACAAAGGCTTCCGCGAATACCACCGATGCAACCCCTTAAACGGATTCCCCCCATGCTCATAGTAAACCTGCTGATTCAACAGCTTCACCGGGAAAATCTTCTCAATGAACACAGGTTTGCGCGTCGTCGTTGGCTGATCAGTCATGGGAATCCGGGAAAAGAGGTGCGATCGGTCTTCATTGTATAAAATTATGCAGCCTAGAATCCCTAGATTCGGATTATCCCGGCGTAATAAAGATTTTCACCTTAAAAAAGTCTTGTTATCCTTGAGCGGACGTCCACGACCCCATCTCACAAAACCTCCTATAATCGGAGTGAAACAAGTACTTTATCCATGAAAGCAGAGCTGCTCAAACGTCTATTTCGGGCCATCGCCAGCGAAGACCCGCAGGCGATCGATGCTCTCATGGCGATTGTTGTGGAAGAAGAGCGCCGTAAAGGTCACGACATATTGGCAACGCAGCTCGACAACCTTGCCAAACGACGCGATAATCGTCCGATGCCCATGCAACCCCCGCGCCCCATGCAACCGGGCATTACCCCATCTCGCCAAACCCATCTCGCCCCCCTCCCAAACCAATCCCCCAACTCCCTCACCCCCCTCGTCAGCAAACACCGCTTCAACCATCCTTTCGTCGTCACAATTCCGCGTGAAAAGCTCCGACATCACATGATCCTCTCCGACGAAATGGAAGAGCGCTTTTGTCGAATCGAACGAGAATATGCAGCCCGCGATCGGCTGGCCCACTACGGACTCCACTACCGCCAAAAAATCCTCCTCTACGGCTTACCGGGCTGCGGCAAAACCATGGCAGCCGAGCGATTGGCTTGGAATACCGGATTGACTTTAATTAAAATCCGGTTCGACGCTATGGTTTCGTCCTATCTTGGCGAAACAGCCACCAACCTGCGCGAAGTCTTTGAAACTGCGTCCCAGCAGCCCTGCTTACTCTTCATCGATGAATGCGACTCCCTTGCCAAGTCACGCGGGGACCAGCAGGAAGTCGGCGAAATCAAGCGCGTCGTCAACACCTTCCTCCAACTCCTCGACGAATACGAAGCGAATAACGGACTTCTAGTCGCCGCTACCAACCTGACCAAATTCCTTGATGAAGCCGTCTGGCGAAGATTTGACGATGTAATTGAAGTCCCTCGTCCCACAAAACGCGAAATTGAGGGTATTTTGAAGCAGACTCTCGCTACCGTCGAAATCGGCACCATCAACTGGCAAGCCACCATCCAACGTTTAGAGAACGTCTCCGCAGCCCAAATTGTGCGAATTGCCCAAAATGCTGCAAAACGAGCCATCCTCGATCGAGAGGAACTGGTCATCCAAGAACACCTCGACGCATCCATCAAAGACGTATTAGCATCCCATGTCTGAATCATCCAATTCATTTCCGCATACCCGCCTAAAATTTCTGAAAGAAGGAACAGCCGTATCAGGAATGTTCCCTCGCCCGTCTCCACGATCGGCTGGAAATTCTAGTAGCCGCGATGGCCATGGCAGCAGTCTCAAATCTTCACTTTCCGATATTACTTCGTCTTGGCAAACCAACCGAGAAACCCGCAAGAAAGAAGAGCTACCTGATTTACCCAATGCACTATCGCTTGTTCTTCAAGTCGATCCACAATCCTTTGATGCTGATGCGCTTAAAAGTTTTGGAATTGAAGTCATTCTAGAACTAGAAGATGGCTATATCCTCGGTGCGTCAGTTGATACAGACTTAACACAGCTCCAGCAAAAAATCGACTTGTTCATTGCCGAAGGACATGGCGGGGGCAAAGTCGGAGAAATCTGGCAGATATTAGAAGGACGATTGGGAAAACTGGAATACATTCTCTCCCCAGATTTGTTGGCAAACTGGGAAGCCATTGTCGATGAACAGTCATACATCATTGATGTCAGCATCGCCTGCGTTGGAATTAACTCCAAATTCGCCGAGTTTCCTATCGAATTAGAAGGTGGAAGCTCCGAAAGATTTGCGGTTCGCGTTGCACGATGGTCAGATAAGCGCGACCAAACATTGCAAAAATGGGATGAACTACTGGAGGAGCGAGAAACAGATTTCAGAAATTTTGTGTCTGCTTGTGGTGGAATCATTCCTCAAGGAACGATGTACGACGATCGTTCACACTTTAATCTCCTGCCAGACAGCTTTTCTTGCCGAGTCGAGATTTTTGGAAAAGGCTTGAAAGACATTGCCCTAAACTATCCCTACGTCTTTGACATCAGTGAGCCAGAACAGTTTGCGAATCTCGATACTCAATCAGATGATTTACCTGACACTCCACCTAGTTTCATACTAGAACCTCCAGCAGCAGATGCGCCGAAAATCTGCATAATCGACAGTGGTATCCAGGAAAATCATCCTCTACTGAAAGCTGCTATAGACGATGGAAACTCTCGATCATGGGTACCCAGTCAAAGCGCTACGGCTGACCAAGTAGAAGGCGGGGGCCATGGTACCAGAGTTGCAGGGGCTTTTCTCTATCCACAAGGTATCCCGCTGACACCCAAACAAAACGCGATCGCATGGATACAAAATGCTAGAGTCCTCGATAATCAATGTCAGTTATCTACAAAACTCCGTGTTCCCGAAACTTTGACTGATATTGTCACCTTCTACCATGGACAAACAGGGACTCGTCTCTTTAATCATTCCATTGCTAGTCTGAGTCCATGTAGAATAACCTATATGAGTGCATGGGCAGCCACAATCGACTATCTTTCATGGCAAAACGATATACTTTTTATCGTTGCGGCTGGTAACATTCGAGTTAATCGTATTGCTGGGTTAAGTCTATCGAGAAGAACATTAGAAGAGTATAGTCAAGCTGGAATAGCCTATCCTGACTATCTTTTACAAGCTTCCGCGAGAATCGCTAATCCCGCACAAAGCTTCCAAGCATTGACTGTTGGCTCGATCGCTCACACCACTTACAACAAAGAATTTAAACGATCGGTTGCTGAAGCAAATTATCCTTCCGCTTTTTCTTGCACAGGCTATGGAATTTGGGATTCCATCAAACCTGATGTCGTCGAATATGGCGGTGACTTCGCGATCGACTCAGAAACCCAACCCAACTTTTCAACCCCCGCAGAGATCTGTCCTGAGTTAGTCCGAACAACCGAAGGCGGTGCTCCACCCATTGCCTTTGACAGCATTGGCACATCCTTTGCTGCACCCAAAGTTGCTCACATTGCCGCAGCCCTTGAGGCCACTTTCCCAGAGGCAAGCTGCCTACTGTATCGAGCATTAATCGTCCAATCAGCCCGCCTACCTGAATGGACAAATGATCCACAAGTGAATCTGTCTGATGCAATTCGCATGATGGGCTATGGTTTACCCAGTCTGGCTAGGGCAATTGGCAACACCAACGATCGAATTACCCTCATCACCCAAGAGGAGAAGTTCATTCACGCTAGACAAGCTCATATCTACCAAGTCGGTATTCCTCCAGAATTACAATCTCCAGCCGAAGACTTTGATATTCGAGTAGAAATTACACTCTCCTATAAAGCGGAACCTCGCCGAACCCGACGCAGTAAGCGCAAATATCTGTCAACTTGGCTCCATTGGGAATGCAGTCACAAGGGAGAATTATCGGATGCTTTTCTCACAAGGGTATTGAAAAATCACGAAACTTCGGATGATTCAGACAACGATGGGTTATTCTCGTGGACATTAGGACTACAGAAAAATTATGGTAATAAAGTCAAAGATACTTCCCGAAGTGTTGGAACTATCCAAAAGGATTGGGCTACAATCAAGTCCTTCGACTTTCGGGAAAAATTCTGCATCGCCGTCGTAGCCCATCAAGGTTGGAATAATGACCCAACAGCCCAAGTCCCCTACGCCTTAACCGTCAGCTTTGAAGTCGTCGGTGCAGAAATCCCAATCTACGGATCTTTTGTTGAAGCACAGGTGTATCTGATTGAACCGCCGATTAACGTGCAAGTGCAACAACCCGTCACGGTTTAAGCTTCCAAAATAGCCGATCGCTCAATCACAAACCACTCATGATAAAGAATCGCTAGAAAAAACTCTTCGCCAACCACCCGATCGCACACCGCCATAAACCCCGCTGAAAACGGGTCATCCTCATAGTAAGTCGTGTCCGTGAGAAATACCGTTACCGAATTTCCATCCGCACTCCAAATCGATCGCAAAATCGTAATATTCGGGTGATGCTCCTTTTCAACCGGGAGCAACACCGATCGATCGTCGATCGTCAAGAACTCCGGCTCATACCACCGCAACACCGACTCCCAATCCTCCGGACCCTCATGCTTTTCGATAATCCGATCCCATAGGACGGGCTTAATACGATCGATCGTTTCTTGGGATAAATCAGTAAGTTTCATCGGATTTAAACCTCTCCTGGCATCGTTGAAGCCACCGACAGATGAAATGCATGACCATGATCGGCTAATTGAAACTCAACAATAGTCCGACGCACATCCGCAAAATGGGTGAGTTTCCGAACCATCAATTCACTGACTATCTGCTTAAAATCTTCTCGGTCTTCATCTTCAGAGATTTCTTGCTCCATAAGCTTTACCAGAGACGATGCCCGATCGTCTTCTGGCATTAGGCATAAATTCCAGGCAAACATCGCCGTCTCTAACAGCGTCTTGCGCTGGCCATAGGTTATGGCAAATTCATAATAGGGTTCTGCAAATTCCTCCAGAATCTCGGACATTTTACTGATACCCTTGGGATTCGTGACCAGCTTCGTAAAACGATCGCTCACCGGACTTTGAGAAAATTGATTAGCAAACTTTTGTAAGTCCTTCTGACCCCGAGCTTTCGCCTTCTTCGTATAAACAGGTTTTCCAAAACCCTTCGATCGTTCTGCCATAATCCTTCTCCCTAATCCCCCAATAACACCCGAATCGCCTTCAGAGCCTTACTCCGACTCCCATTGTTCACCTTCGCGAACCAGTAGTGCGACTCCTCATTACTCATCGCCTGCACCCCAGACGCAATGTTCGCAATCCGCTCAGGCTTTGACAACGGCTGCAACGGCTGAAACAGCACTGCCAAATTCACCGCAGACTCCTCATCCAAAACATACGGCGTTTGGCGACGCTGACTCAGGGTCTTCGGGTCATAATTATTCGCTTTGAGGCAATCGTAGACCGCCTGTCTAGACTGAATCAGCGCCTGCCCCTTCAGACGCCCCAAACGCTTTGCCGCTGGAACGACTTTGAGTTGAAACTCTTGCATAGAGGGATCCCTGACGCAATCTCATCACCATATTAACAGGTACCTTAGTATAGAACCTGAACCGTCAGATGGAGCCGATCGACCGGATTTCTTCCCAACGCCTGCGCGATCGCTTTCATTTCGACGCCTTCCGGTAAAACTGGATCCGGAAATGCAAAGGTGATTCGCAGTGAAGTTTCAGCTTTCACATCAGGATTACCCAGAAGCGCATTCGTTGGATTTTGAAAGCTATTAAATCCTTTAACATTGCCCTGGTACTCCAAACGGACAAACTGTTCCCCCGTCTGAATCGTGACCGATTGATCGATCGTCATCGGAAACCGCATCAGAAGCGATATGGCCGTACTCAAACGGCGATAATCCATGACTTGAGACACCGAAACTTCTAATCGTTCGATCGCCTTAATTTTGTCATCCTGAATCCGATCGTGCAGCGTTGTGAAAACAGCATTCAGCGAACCCTCTTCCACAAAGACAGTCGGCTTACTCCGAAATAAATCACCTGTTGTATCCGCCGCACTCACTCCACCTGTTACACCGACTGGATAAGGCATTTTTGCCTTCATCTCCTGTTCCGCCGTCTCACCATCGCCATAATTTGCCACAACGCGATAGGTCACGGTTTGCGCGATCGAATCTTGATATTCATCAGACGGCAAGCGATTGCCTTCGAGCAATTCTCCGTCTCGATATAATGCCACCTGCAACGCACCCGTCGCTTTCCAACGAATTTGTACAGGCTTACTGCTCTGCGTTGTTTGCATCACGATCGCATCCAACTGAATTTCCCGAGGCTTCGGCGCTTCCAGAATCCCACGCCGATACAGCACCATCCGATCGGAAAACTCTAGACTATCGGGTAAAGTCGCCGGAGAGTCAGGCGTTTGGATATAAACTCGGTCGCCCACCTTCAAGTCCCAATTTCCTGCTTTCAATCCTTGTCTGATCGTCTCCCGCAGATGATTAATTTCTTGGTCTAGGAACAAGCTTAAACCTAAATCTTTTGCAAATGCTTCCTTCAATCCTTTAGTCGTAATCAACTCCAAACCGATCGCCCAAACCTTCTGCAATACATAAGCCGCCGCATAGGGAAGAGCACCCTCTTCCCGCACTTTCTGACAATCTCGCAGCGCCTTCAAAATAGAATCCTGCTGATTTTTTTCCCTTTCACCGTACTGGCATCATGGGCGGGCAATGTGTAATGCATCAATCCCTTCGGTGCCTTCACCAAGTCATTGGAAGGATAGAATAAATCGCAAAGATAGGCTGAAAATAGCGTTTCGCAAAAATTGTATCTCGTTCTCCTCTTAAATAATCTTTGGCCTCACTACGCCCCACTTGTTCCTTCTCCTCCGCAATGATCTTATTAACAGACGGCCCTTCCTTAAACCGGGCGATCGACGTAATTGGATCGTTATCGAGATACCAAGCAACCGTGGTGAGCTTCTCCAATGCCCGATCGATAAACCCTGATTCAATTCCCGGCATCAGCAACGAAAGATTCAACTCCGCCCGCCGAATCCCCGCTACAATTCCTTGGTTAATCGAATGCAAAAAAATAGTCCGCCCAATCCAAGTTGAAAATGGAGGTTTCCCCGCCGCAATCCATTCCTGGTCCTGACTCTGAGCATGAGCTTCACGACTATTCGGATTATAAATATCCGCCTGAATCGGAATGGTCATCAACGGACGCTGTAACCGAGAGGTCAACTCGCTCGTCACTTCATCATCAACCCCGATCGGTAAGTGATGTGGATGCATCATCATCAAAGATTCGGGTCGTTCCCGCCAGAGATATCGCGTCACGATCGCAAATAGTCTTAACGCACCCCGCGTCCGATTAAACTTTGGAATCGATGCAATCTTCTTCGTCAGTAAGTTAAATAGCTCTGGATGAATCGGATAACTCGACTCGATCGCTTGTAAATAAGTCGCATCTTTACAGCTATCCGGAAGATTAATTCGACTACTACGATAGGCATTCAAATATTCTTGCGACGCTTTCTCCGCCGCCTTTTTGTCAATTCGTTTAAACAATCGCTGTTTAACAATATTATAAATTTCAACATCCGTACTCGGACTCAATATTTTCTCTTGTCGAGCAGACGCACGAATAGTTTCTTGAAGCTCAACGGTTTCATCAGCAAAACTATCTGAGGAGGATGCCAACGAATAAACAAAGACTAAATTATTACAAGAACCCGCCAAATCCATCAACGCAAATAGAAACGCGACAATCTGCTTTGCAAGATCACTATTCCCGACGATGATCGCCTTCGACTTCCGAAGATAAGCTAAACGACATTTAGTTTGCAGGTATGGCATTTCCCTTATTCTTGATGTCTCGTTGCCACTTGATTTCTAATTCTCCCTGATTTATCAAGC
>JAYUJY010000240.1:0-13085 GCA_043764895.1 Synechococcales cyanobacterium
TGGAAAGATAGATTTGTAGGGGCATGGCACGCCGTGCCCCAAACCCAACGGAGAGGTTCTAAATACCTGGCTTATTTACGCCGCATGATACTAGACGCCGTATTTTTACATTCATGACATCAAGCTATGACTGGTTAGATTCTGCACTCACGACCCTTCACAAAGCTGGATGGTATCGATCGCCCCAGATAATCACCTCAGCGCCGGGACCGACTCTAGAGCTAAAAGGTCTCACGCTGCTCAATTTTTCCAGCAATGACTATCTTGGGCTTGCTAATGACCCAAGACTCAAAGCCGCCGCGATCGAGGCGATTCAGACCCACGGGACCGGAACGACGGGATCCAGGCTCGTAACCGGGTCGCGTATTTTGCACCAAGAACTTGAACATCAGATTGCGCAGCTCAAAAAAACCGACGATGCATTGGTCTTTAGCTCCGGCTACAGTGCCAATGTGGGAACCATCGCCGCGATCGTCGGAAAACGAGATCTGGTCCTCAATGACCAATACAATCACTCCAGCCTTCGCAGCGGCGCAATGCTCTCGGGTGCGACCTGCTTAGATTATCAGCACTGCAACCTGAGTGATTTACGCCAAATCCTTACGAATCATCGCGATCGATTTGCGAAAGGCTTGATTCTGACCGATAGCGTTTTTAGCATGGACGGGGATCTTGCGCCGCTGAGTGATCTGCTGGATTTGGCAGACGAGTTTGACTGCATGATGTTGGTGGATGAAGCTCATGCCACGGGAGTGCTAGGCGAGTCTGGGTCCGGCGGCCTAGAAGCGTGCGGATGTACCGATCGATCGGTGATTCACATGGGGACGTTGAGTAAAGCGCTGGGATCGCTCGGAGGCTATGTGGCGGGGTCAGCAGCGTTGATTGATTTTTTGCGGAACCGTGCGCCGAGCTGGATTTACACTACTGCGCTATCTCCCGCCGATACCGCTGCCGCAATCGCTGCCATTCAAGTGATTCAAACCGAACCCGATCGTAGACTCCAACTTTGGGACAATATTCGCTATTTTCAGCAAGAACTTCAAGTGCGAGATATCCAAACCCTGCCATCAGACTCGGCGATCGTTTGTCTGCCGATGAAAACCGTCATGGTCGCCCTAGAGGCCAGCCAGCAGTTGCAATCAGCGGGAATCTTTGCGCCTGCGATTCGCCCGCCGACCGTGCCCACGAGCCGAATTCGGTTCACGCTTATGGCGACCCATACTAAAAAGCAGATTGACCAACTCTGTGATGCAATCTGCAAGATTTAAGTGACCCCAATTTCCCCGCCTCAATTTCCTTAATACGGATAAGGTGTCAGAATTTCGTATCCTTCTTGGGTGACTGCGATCGTATGTTCGCACTGAGCTGACAGCTTTTTATCTTTGGTAATGGCCGTCCATTTATCTTTCAGGAGCTTGACGTCATAGTGACCTTCATTGATCATCGGCTCAATGGTAAAAACCATCCCCGGACGCAGCTTCTTCCCCTCACCCCAGTCGCCATAGTGAGAAATCTGGGGTTCGGTATGGAAAATATTACTAATCCCGTGACCGACGAAATCTCGGACGACGCTGAAGCCCTGAGACTCTGCATATTCTTGAATAGCAGCCCCAATATCGCCCAGTCGATTTCCTGGCTTGACTTGTTCCATCCCCAGGAATCGGCATTTTTCGGTGACTTCAACCAATCGCTTCGCAAGGGGTGAAGGTTCCCCCACAAAGTACATGCGGGAGGTATCCCCGTGATACCCATCCACAATCAACGTCACGTCAATATTGAGAATGTCGCCGTTTTTTAAAATCTGCTTAGGGTTTGGAATGCCGTGACACACCACTTCATTGACGCTGGTGCAAATCGATCGCGGGAAAGCAGGCCGATCGCCCTCCCCGCCATAGCCTAGCGGCGCACTTCGCGCCCCCTTTGATTGGGTCCACCGTTCCGCTTCGTCATTCAGTGATTGAGTACTGACCCCAATCTTCACGAAGGACTCCAAGTGCTTTAAAAGCTGCGCGGCCAGACTCCCAGCCACCCGCATCTTTTCAATTTCGCGTTTTGAGAGAAGAGTAATTTGCCCTGCCATAGAACCTGTTCTTGGAGCGCTCATGGACGCTCTCTAATGTGAATCTTGAATGGACGTTTTGGAAAGTGTAATTTTGAAAAATCGCTTTCCTAGTATACAGGAGATATTGGTTGGGCTGATGAGTTCTTCCTAGCGCCCGATCGATTTTAGGGTTGCGAATCCGAGATGTGGTTTGTCGTGTGGTTTGTCGTGTGGTTCGATCGTTCTTGGAGGGCTTGGACCTTTAGTTGAAGATTTTTGGCCACGAGAAAGGTATCACGGCGAAGGTGAGTCCTTTGCTGCTGCTGATAAAATCGCAGAGCAGCACCCCGAAGAATTTGCAGCGTGGCATCCTCACCTACGACCTCCTCGCCCTCCCATTGAGGCATCAGCCGCAGTCGTAACAGCAGGCGATTTTTTTCGTGCCAGCGTTCAATTTCGACCTGCACGGGTTCGGTTACAGGTTCTGGGCTAACCTTCATTAGGTTCTTGAGTGCCCAAATCAGGGATTCAAATCGGGCGATCGGGAAGCTCTCGATGAGGGACTGAAGAATGCCATCGGTACTTGACAGCACGCGCCCTGAGTCGGATTGATACTCAAAGTACAGCCGTCCAATGCCGGATGTGAGCACTCGACCTAAGAGGTTTTCCAATAATTCGGTGGAGTCCAAGCCTTGAAGAATCTCCGGCGACGCATCGGCATAGGTCGTCTTGACGGCCAAAATCGGCAGCGCATCTCCGGGAGTCGGCAAAAGGGGCTGATCGTACGCCGAGGGGTGGCTTTGACCCCGATCGTTAGAGCTTTGGATCAGGGTTAAATCGTTTACGGATCGCGCGGGCTTGAGTCCGGATTGAGCAGCGGGTCTCACCACATCCATCGGCCAATCATCGATCGCTTCTGGCGTTTCCACGATCAATGTTTCGCGATCGATGGGGGGACTCGGGGAGAGGCTGGATGAGGAAGAGGCTTGAATCGCCGTCGATCGCAGGGGTGCGCAGTGTTCTGACTCATAGAAAACGGTTGGGTCTTCCACGTCGGGATCAGCTTGCCCTTTGAACTGAAGATATTGGGACAGGACTTGACGATGAAGATCGGTCGAGATAACTTGTAGAATCAATGTATAGTTGAGAAATAATAGAATTTTACGGGCATAGTCTATTGCTGGAACGTCGGTTAGCGTCACTATTCCTAATTTAAGCGTTCGGTTCTCAAGAAAAAGCGGTATGATCTCGTGGTACAGGCAAGCCTCGAACGGTAAGATTCGATCGATCAGTCCGAACGCTTGAGTCACATCTAATGAACTAGATTGATTAGAGGGTAGGACAACGTGAGAGAGGGGTTCCACGGGTTGGGACAGCATAAATGCCACTAGCAAATTTCCACTAAAGGGTGAGACAGCACTCGCGATCGGTCACATGCGATGAGCATACCCACAACCTGATCCCCGCACGACAGCGTTAATCCGGATTATTGTCTATTCTTCATAAAATTTCAGCGTAGTTAATCACGTTTGGCCCAAGTCCGATCACTCTTCGGAGCGTGTGCGGAGAGCGATCGGTTATTTGGACGTGCGGGGTATTTGGGAGTAACTTGGGAGTGACTTGGGGGCGGCCTACTTTTGGGGAGTGCTGGCTTTCAAGGGGCTAGCTTCGCGGGTGGTCACTTCACGGCTGACGGCGAGCATCGTCTGGTTAAGGGAGCCTTTGAAAATATCAAAGAAGGTGTCTCGGGGGGTGCCGGACTTCGGCTGTGCTTCGACGACTTGGGTGATTAAGACTTGATTGAATGCGGCACCTTGATAGGGAGCGATCGGTTCAATTTGCCAGTAGCCGCTGATGTTTTGGAGATCGCCGTCTATTTGCCGAAACTCTACCTTATTCCGCCGATCGGACTCGGTAATGGCAAGGCGCACACGAGATTTGATCGTAAACAAGAAGACCTGACGAGAATCCACCTGCTCAACGACTTTTTGATTGCCCTTGGCTTCGATGATTTTGGTCGAAACAATGTTCGGTAAAAATTTGGGGAAATTGTTGTAATCGGTCAACACGGACCAAGCCATATCACTCGTCCCCGTGACCAAAACCCGTGCGACGTAGCGTCCTTTTTCTCCGCTCACCACTGCATTTCCCGATCGCAACGACACTCGCGCGGACGCAGGAAGCTGATCGATGGCACTATTGAATAACCCCGGTTCATCGGCGATCGCCGCTTCGGGAAAGCTACTAACGGCGGTGACTGCTGCGGTTAAGCCTAAACCTGTAAACGCTAGACTGTAGACAAATGCGATCGATCGGCGTTTAAGGCGAGAAAAATGGGAGAGATTCTTAAGGGGAGTCATAGGGGAAACTTACGCATCTTACGCATTTACAAAGTTGAGCTTCATTCTAATCGGTTGCATTCACGGTTGAGTGGGTCCATGAAAGCGAGTTTGTATCAAATTTTGCAACCGGGCGATCGACGTTGGCCTTCGATGGCACAGTAGAAGAAGGTCAACACAGGGTCAGAATCGCATTGAGCCTCATCCTATGACCCGATCGCCTAAATCCATCGCCTAGGAGCTATTCTCATGTCTCGCCTCTCCAATGCCTTCACCCTTCTTCCTTGCACACTGCTTACCTTTGCGACCCCACTCGTCCTGTCTGTCCCGCCTACCCAAGCCCAAATGACCCTGAAACCTTTGCGTACTCTCACGGTCAGCGGACGGGGAACTGAATCCCTGATGACCACCATCGCCCAAATCCGTCTAGGGGTGGAGGCTCAAGGCAAAACGGCGAACGAGGTCCAAGGCACTGTGGCCAAACGATCGAATAGTCTGGTCACCCTGCTGAAATCCCGCAGCGTCACAAGACTAGAAACCACAGGCATCAATCTCAACCCTGTCTACAGCTACGACAATAATAAGCAAACCCTCACCGGATACACTGCATCCAATACCGTAAGCTTTCGCATCAATAATACTAAAGCAGGTGAACTGATTGATGATGCCGTCAAAGCGGGAGCTAGCCGGGTCGATGGCATTAGTTTTATCGCAACTGATGAAGCGATCGCCGCCGCCCAAAAAATCGCCCTTCGCAAAGCAACACAAGAAGCCCAAGCCCAGGCTCAAGCCGTCCTCGGTACGCTTAACTTTACCCAAAAAGAGATTATTGGGATTCAGGTCAACAATGCGGTGCCGCAGCCTAGACCCATGGACAATGCCAATATGTTGTTTGCGCTACGGGTTAAGAGTGCGGATGCTCCTAGTCCGGTCATTGGCGGAGAACAGACCGTTGAAGCGATCGTGACCTTGGAGATTAGCTACTAGTTAGGTTTGGGGCACGGCGATTATTTTAAATCTCCTGAAGGTCTTTACATTTAAGATGATTGCTACAGTCTAATCGGCAACGTAAACCACACGGTCAATCCCTGGCCCAACTCACTTTTTGCATAAATCTCACCGTCATGTTCTTGAATAATCTGACGACACAAAAATAACCCCAATCCCAATCCGACCGATCGCGTCGATCGTGCCCCACCCCGAGCATAGCGATCGAACAACCGATTACACTCGTCTTGAGTCATCCCAACGCCGTTGTCCCGAATTTCGCAACGCATCTTACCCTGATCTTGAAACGCAGTGAGGGTAATTTCAATACCAGGACGATTGTGTTTGCACGCATTCGTAATGATGTTTTCAAAAATGCGCCGGAGTTGCAGCGGATCGGCGTAAATCGAAGCTAAGTGCGGATCGGCTTCAACGTGAATCGTTGCCTGTTGTTCCTGAAGCCAGCTTTCATAATCGAGCGCAATCTGATGCATTAACGCAGGTAGATTCACGAGTTCGAGGGTGATGGGAATGCCGTGAATGTCACTGAAATGGGCCTCAACTAAGGTTTCAAGTAGCTTCAGTTGGCGTTCGCTGCCTTGGACTAGGCGATCGAGGATTTCGCGGGCAATAGCAACGGACTGCGGGCGTTCGGGCGTGAAGTCAAGGGCTTTATTTTGCAAGCGGCGCAGAACCATCAACATCCCAGCCACAGGCGTGCGCAAATCGTGAGACACCGCATGAAGAAAATCATCCTTAAGCTGACTGAGCACTTCAAGTTCTTGGATGCTTTGACGAAGTTGTTCAGTGCGATGACTCACTTGTTCTTCAAGGTGGTTATTGAGAACCGTTAGGTCGGCATTGAGCTGGTAGATTTCTGCATTTTTCGCCTCGATTTGGCGGCTGCTGCGGTAGAACTGAAGCGCTTTTTCGGCAGTGAGCGTCAGATCGTCCACGCGCCAAGGCTTACTCATGAAGCGATACAGACGTGCATGTTCAATCGATCGAGCCACTGCATCGAGATCCGCCTGCCCGCTCAGCATGATATTAATCGCGTTGGGATGCGCTTCATGAATGCGTTTGAGCAATTCATCGCCCTTAAGACCGGGCATGATGTAATCCGCAATCACCACCGCGAGTTGATACCCGTCCACCTGCAATTCTTCCACCAATTCTAAGGCTTCCTCCCCACCCTGCGCCGTCTCAATAAAACACGTCTGCCCCAAGGCCCGTCGAAGATCGATTTTTAGACTATTGAGAACCGTCGGCTCATCATCTACACAGAGAATAACAATCTTTTCCATGGATGACTCGGGTGACGTCCGAAACGGTAGTGTTGAGTTGAATTGTACCGAAAAGCGGGAGACAGTGAGTATGCCGATCGGATCTCTCCGTCCAAAACATATTGCATTTTTAGAAGCCTGTCTGATCGGCTTGCTTTCAGGTGCGGCAGCCGTGGCGTTAAAAGTGGGCGTCGGCTGGGTCGGGGGACTGCGGATGTGGGGCGTGGGACAAAGTAGCGCGATCGTGGTGCTGCCTATTTTTGGCGGGGTGGCGGGGTGGCTGTCGGGGGTGTTGATTCAGCGTTTGGCACCGGAGGCGGCGGGGAGTGGGATTCCGCAGGTGAAGTCGGCGTTGGCGTATTTGCCCATGCAGCTTGGGGGACGGGTCGCGATTGTAAAACTGCTCAGTACGATGTTGAGCTTGGGCGCAGGACTCACCCTGGGCCGTCAGGGTCCGACGGTGCATTTGGGTGCGGCGATCGCGTCTCAAGTTAGCGAATGGTTTCCCACGTCTCCGGATCATCGGCGACATTTGCTGGCAGCGGGGGCAGCAGCGGGACTAGCCGCCGGGTTTAATGCCCCGATCGCAGGGGTGTTGTTTGTGGTGGAAGAGCTGCTGCAAGATGTGTCGGGATTGACGCTCGGGACGGCGATTTTGGCTTCCTTTGTGGGGGCGGTGGTGTCGCGGCAGTGGGGCGGGCAGGAGTTTACGTTTACCCCGCATTGGATGGATATTCAGCCTTACTTCAGTGCTTGGGAAACGCCGTTTTTTCTGCTATTGGGTGCGCTGGCTGGAGGACTGGGGGTCGTCTTTGTGCGGGGGATTGTGGCGAGTCTGGACCTCTACAAGCAACTACGGCTGAGTTTGCCGGGGCAGATTGCGATCGCGGGGTTGCTCACGGGACTTGTGCTGGCGGTGTCGCCCGATATTTTGCGCGACAATGCCAGTTTGCAGGAAGTATGGCGTACGAGTCAATTTACGTGGCAGTCGATTCTGTTGATTTTTACGGTGAAATTTGGACTGACGCTATTGGCCGTGGGATCGGGCGCGCCCGGAGGACTGTTTGCACCGTCGCTGATTTTGGGATCGGCGCTAGGCTATCTCGTCTGCTATGGAACCAGTGCGATCGTGTCACCGCTAGGATTTCATCTCGGGACCGAAGCTGGAACTGGATTTAGTGTGACCTTTGCTTTGGCAGGGATGGCGGCGTTTTTTAGTGCGGTGACGCGGGGACCGATTACGGCCATTGTGATTGTGTTTGAGATGACTCAGGAGTTTTCGTTAGTGTTGCCGCTTATGATCGCTTCAGTGAGTGCATACCTAGTCGGTGAAGCGATCATGAGCGGGTCGGTTTACAAGTATCTTCTGGCCCGAAATGGCATTGATCTTAAGTCAACCACGCCGATGGAAAACCGACTCTCCGGCTTAACTGCCGCTGATATTATGCAGCGCCAAGTGGAGACCTTCCCCCAGACGCTCAGCGTGGATGAGGCCAAACAAATTTTCTTGCGATCGCCCCATCGAGGCTACCCCGTGATCCATAAAGGGAAGCTAGTGGGAATGATCACGCGATCGGATTTTGCTAAGTTAGACCGACTAGAAGAATCACAAAGCCTATCGCTAATCACATCATCAAGTACATTACCAGAGACATCGATAAGTACAACCCCGCTCGACGTGAGTAGCATCATGACGCGAAAACCGATCACCGTCCGGGGCCATGATCCGCTGCCTCAAGTGCTCTACTCGCTAAACCATTACAAAATCGGGCATCTCCCCGTCATGGATCAGTCCCAAATCCTCGGTATCATCACCCGCGCCGACATCATTCGCGTCGAATCGGAACAGCTTTGCGGTCGATCGGGGGCGCGAGATTTGATTGCCAAAAACGACCCATCCTACGTGGTGTATCAAACGCGCGATCCAGCGATCGGTCGAGGCAAAATCCTGCTTCCGATTATCAATATTCAAACCGCCCCCGCCCTACTCGATCTCGCGGCAGGCATCGCAGCCGATCGCGGCTACGAACTCGAATGCCTCATGGTCGCCGTCGTCCCCCGCTTCCGTCCCCCCGCTCAAAGCGCCGTCTCCACTACCGAATATCGCAGATTTCTCCGCGCGACTAAACGGCTCCGGGATCGCTACAGCATTTCAGTTCATACTCAAATTCGCGTTTCCCACGATGTTTCCAGTGCCATTCTTGAAGTGATTCGCGATCGACATATTGATCTGCTGATCATGGGCTGGAAAGGCACCACCAACACGCCCGATCGGATTTTTGGCACTGTGGTAGATACGTTGGTTCGTCAGGCGACTTGCGATGTTATGCTAGCCAAGATGGGCCAAACGTTAACGCTGAATCGCTGGCTGATTCCGACCACCGGAGGACCCCACTCCGCACGGGCGATCGCATGGCTACCGGGTTTGATGAAGCAAGGTTCTTATCCTGAGGCTTTCCTGTGTCATGTTAGCGGTCCCGGCGTTGAACCGGAGGTCAGCATTGGTGCGCTCGATCGGGCCTGTCGATCGTTGCAATCCCGAGTCCATTGCACCACGCATTCGATCGCTGTTTGCAGCAAGTCTATTCCCGATGCCTTAATCGATCTCGCCAGTGTTAACACCTGTGATGCAATTTTGCTCGGTGCAACACAGACAGGACTGTTGCAACAAGTGATGCAATGGAACATTCCAGAAGCCGTCGCAAAACGATCGACCCAGACGGTTATTGTGGTTCGAGGGGCACTGCCGGAGTGTTAGGGGTTTGGAAGTAGTACTGCTGCTTGGCTCAAATAAGACCTGTATCAAAATCCGCCGTTGGGTTTGGGGCACGGCGAGCCATTCCCCTACCGATCTATCTTTCCGGAGTCTGGGTTCCAGAGATTGTAGGGGCATGGCCATGCCGTGCCCCAAACCCAACTAGGACGTCTGCCGAAACGCCTCGCCCACCCACTCCACTTGCTTTGGCACATTGATCGCCCGAAATAGCCCGATCGCCATGCCTTTATCCTGCCAAGCTTTTTTCTCTTCTTCTAGCGCCTTATAAGTCAACCCGCGCTGGGCATAGGCTCCCGCCAGATCACACTTCGCCCCTAGAGTGTCTAATAGCTCGATCGCTTGATTATGACGATCGATCGCCTCAGACATTTGGCCAAACTTGCGATAGATTTGCGCAGAGGCACTGAGCGCCATGGCATAAATGGGAATAAAATCCGATGCCTTCGAGGCAATCAACACTTCTTGGAATAGTTCTAATGCCGCTTCGTACTCACCTAAATTACGATACGCATGTCCCAAATACAACAGACTGTAGGCTTGTCCCCAACTGCTACCCGTCGGAATGAGTTCATAGGAATTGATCGCGTGCATATAATCTAATGCAACGGTTTTCTCACCCCAACCCGAATACAAATACGCAAGACAACAAGCCGCATAGCGTTGGTATCCCGTAGACGAATCATCAGCAGAAAGATCATATACCGTTTTAAATTCTGCAATGGCAGCGTCAACGTCCCATCGATCGCGATAGCACAAGCCCAGATTCAACGACGACGAAATCCGAAGATGCCTGAGACACTGGTCTTCAGCGATCGATTGAGCTTTTCGGTGATAGGTCAGGGCGCGATCGAGATCGCCCGTTGCGCGGTAGGTATACCCGAGCAAATTACAAAGCCGACCCAGGTTCAAATCAGCGTCTACTTTATTCAGAATTGGTTCAGCCGTCTCAATAATCTGTTGGAGCGATCGGAACCGATACAGCACCCACCCAAAGGACAATTGATCACCCCACAAACTAGAAACGGGCTGCACGAGGATTTCACAGGCTTTGTCATAATCGTGCATATCCAGAGCATGATAGTACGCTTCCAAAAAAGGACGGGTCTGTTCAACTTTTTCAATGCGCGCGGGACACGCTAACCAAAACCCGATCGCACAACTATGGGCCACTGTCCAGTCTGACGTATGGCGCAACCGCTGCCGCGCTTCGGCATGAATCATCGGGTGCAACCAAAAAATATCGCCCCGCCGAGATTCAATCAGCGCCAGGTTTTGCAAGGATCTCACCACCGATCGCTGCTCCGATTCTGGAACATCCCACAACAGCGCATTGACCCCAGCAATCGTGATATGAGACGGCATCTCATAGCGATAGCAGCCTAGACGACAGAGCAAATCGTAGGCATATTTGTATTGCTGACGGAGTTTTTCAAATTGACTGGCAACGAGTTCTTGAAGTTGATAATCATTGAGCACATTTCGATCGCAGTTTTTCCAATAGGCTTCAGGGTCACCTTCATAGCGATCGCGCACTTCCCCTCTGAGGATTTTCATCGCCGTCGCATTGCCCTGACAGGCATCCCACATTTCTTGAAGCACTTGAGGCGAAACCATAATATCGTAAGAGTTAAAGGCTCTTTTCCACGCCGCTGTCGATAGCCCTTGTAATGAATGCAGCGTTAGATTCACGAGGCTTTCTTGAATCACTTCGCGGCTAGTGATTAGCGTCAATGTTTGAGGCCCATGGTCTGCCAGCATTCGGAGCAAATCCAGATACGATCGTGCATCGGGTCTAAACCGTCCTCGACCATCTAGCAGCGCATCAAAGTTGTCCAGCAACACGCCGATCGGTCTCTGGGGCTGTGCCTGACGGAGACAATGGCGCAACCGATCGAGATTACTATGAAAATCTCGACCCACTTCTTCGTTAAAATGTTGTTTTAGCCAAGTTTCGACCTGTTGTTCGGCAGAGGGACTCCGGGCCGACTCCGGCGGAATCCAGCATTCCAGCACCAACGAAAACTGCTTCTGTTCAAAAAACTTTCGGGCGAGCCGCGTTTTTCCCATCCCGCCCGCACCATGGATCAAAATCGCTGACGATCGTTCCTGATGCCATTTTCGATCGATCGCCGCAACGTCTTCATCACGCCCCAGAAACGTCGGATCATAATCCATCAATTCTTGATCATGGCTTGATTTGCGATCGGTGTTATCTAACGATGGAGCCTCAAACCGTCCGACTTCAATTTGTTCAATTACAGCATCTTCAACAGCATCAACTTCAACGCTGATCTTCTTCTCAACCACCGTCCTCAAATTCTGCTTTGTAACTCGTTCTCCCAAAAGCTGCGAAAGCTGTTGCAGTAGTTCTGATCCGACTTCTCGAATGTAGTCGTGATCGCGATTATGTTGAACCGCAATATTCTGGTAGGTTTCTCGGTTCCAACAGCCCCGAAACACTTGACATTTTAGATCTGCAAACGGCGTTAAATTAGTAGCCTTGAGGGATTGGTTCAACCAAAACAATGCCTCATCTGCGTTCAGCGATTCATTCATCATCATGATGGCGATCGGGTGTGCGATCGGGTATGGGACTTGCGTCCGGATATTTCAACGGTAACGTAATCTTCCTCGTTTCGGGGGTTCACTTTTAGTTCATGTCTTTGAATAGCTGCACCATTCATCGATTTAAGCCTACGCGCGCAGCAACATCGCTAGATTTGGGCAAGGTCAACCCACACATTCCCACACATTTCCCCACAGCGTTCCCACATCTTCCCCCACAGCGTTCCCACAGACGATCGCATCCTGTCTCATTTAGATTAAGTGCATGGAACCAAACCCGTTAAAACAAATTCACTTCACTTCACAGTCCCGATTTATTTAAATAAACCCGATTCACGTCACTATTCCCAAACGGAGGACGCCTCATGAGTTTTCAACTGCCCTTCACCCCGATCGCCAAACGCCCTTCACCTCCTAGACCCAAATCCCTTCACCCTCACGATCGATCGCCCGCTGCCAACCCACTCCGCCAATATGGACCCTTCGTCACACTGGCGAAAACCGTTGTGAAAGGTCTCTCCCTAGGAGCACTAGGCTTTGGCATCTCTATGCTAATGTTTGCCGCTTTAGAGCAGCAGTCCAGCCTAGTCCTCCTGTGGGGAATCTGGCTAGCCGCTTGGAAGCCCCTCGCAGCCCTAGCCCTATGCTTAGGAATGCTGGCGGCGATCGAAGACTCATTCCGATAGAAAAGCCACGCCTCTCCGGCATCTAAAATGAGGAGCCGGAGGGACATCTTGAAATGTAACGAAAGATATCGAGCTTCTCAGAAGTCAACCCTGATCTCCTTAAAATTGGAGCATGTAAAGTGCTGTGAGGACTCATGTCACACTTGGTTACAAAGTGACTGAGAAACCTCAAAACGTTTTACCCTATTTGAGATACGCCTGCGCCTGGGGTTCGTACCTGCTGAAGGTTGGTTCATCCTCGCCCAAGTGATAGTCAAAAATGCTGTTAACAGATCCCTAGGGAGTTAAGAAATCCAATGAGTGTTAAGGCAAGTGGTGGAAGCTCTTTAGCACGCCCACAACTCTATCAAACCGTCGCATTGACCACGATCTCTCAGGCGGAACAGCAGGATCGCTTTCCTGCAAAGA
>JAYUJY010000241.1:0-3185 GCA_043764895.1 Synechococcales cyanobacterium
ATTCTCTGAAACCCGGATGTGTAGGGGCATGGCACGCCGTGCCCCAAACCTAACGAAGAGATTCTGAATACCTGGCTTATTTAAGCCGCAGACTACTAGCCCATCATCAAAATCTTGCCGATGCCGCGCGGGCGATCGAACAGGTCAAACTTCTTAGTGCTTAACGACAGAAATCCGATCGAAAGGCGATCGCACCCTTCAGTAATAAGCCCAACGGCTGACCACTAGTGCGTTGGCGTTGGCGACGCCTTAATTTGATATGACTTCCTTTTTGATTCGGGTGCTAGGGCGGATCGGGTATCAAACGTTATAGTCTTGTCCCCGTCTACATTTACAATAGGAGTCCATAAAACCCATCCCAACCTCGCATCACCATGGTAGACAATCGTAAAAGCCAAGTCGTCACCCAAGGAGCCGCTCGATCGCCGAATCGTGCCATGCTCCGAGCCGTTGGATTCACGGATTCAGACTTTAGCAAACCCATCATTGGCATCGCCAACGGCTATAGCACCATCACCCCCTGCAACATGGGAATCAATAGTCTCGCCATTCGCGCTGAAGCGGCCACTCGCACGGGCGGCGGAATGCCCCAAATGTTTGGCACCATCACCATTAGCGATGGCATTTCCATGGGCACTGAAGGGATGAAATATTCCTTGGTGTCGCGCGAAGTGATCGCAGATTCGATTGAAACGGCGGTGACAGGACAAAGCATGGATGGCGTATTAGCGATCGGGGGCTGCGACAAGAACATGCCCGGAGCGATGATCGCCATGGCCCGGATGAATGTCCCAGCAATCTTCGTTTACGGCGGCACCATTAAGCCCGGAAAGTACGACGGTAAAGACCTCACCGTTGTCAGTTCCTTTGAAGCCGTCGGACAGTTTAGCGCTGGGAAAATCAATGAAGACACGCTGACGAACATTGAGCGAAATGCCTGTCCTGGTGCGGGTTCTTGTGGGGGAATGTTTACGGCAAATACGATGTCGTCGTCCTTTGAAGCAATGGGCATGAGCTTGGCGTATTCGTCTACGATGGCGGCTGAAGATGAAGAAAAAGCCGTGAGCGCAGAAGAGTCGGCTCGTGTTCTAGTTGAAGCCGTTCGTAAACAGATTTTGCCCAGTGACATCATCACGCGCAAGTCGATCGAAAATGCGATCGCGGTGATCATGGCGGTAGGCGGCTCGACCAATGCAACGCTGCACTTTCTGGCTATTGCTCATACGGCGGGGATTCCTCTTGCGCTAGATGATTTTGAAATCATTCGTGCGAAGGTTCCGGTCCTGTGCGATCTCAAGCCTAGCGGTCGTTATGTCGCGACGGACTTGCATCAAGCAGGTGGCATTCCGCAGGTCATGAAAATGCTATTGAATCATGGCTTAATCCATGGTGATTGCATGACGATTACAGGGGAAACAATAGCTGAACGATTGGCAAACATCCCAGACGTTGCAACACCTCACGAACCGATCGCAGGTCATCCCGTGATTCGCCCGTGGGACAATCCGATGTACGCCCAGGGACACTTAGCGATTCTGAAGGGAAACCTAGCAGAGAATGGCTCGGTTGCAAAAATCACAGGCGTTAAGAATCCGGTGATTACAGGACCTGCGCGAGTGTTTGAATCGGAAGAGGAATGCTTAAAGGCAATCTTAGCGAATCAAATCAATGCTGGAGATGTGCTTGTGATTCGGTATGAAGGTCCGAAGGGTGGACCGGGAATGCGTGAAATGCTAGCACCCACAGCGGCGATCATCGGTGCTGGACTTGGGGATACAGTGGGATTGATCACAGACGGACGTTTCTCGGGCGGAACCTATGGCATGGTCGTGGGTCACGTTGCTCCGGAAGCCTTTGTCGGTGGAAATATTGCGCTGGTCCATGAGGGCGATTCGATTACCATTGATGCTCCTGCGCGGCTCCTTCAGATCAATGTGCCGGATGAAGAGTTAGCAAAACGTCGATCGACTTGGAAAGCGCCTGCACCTCGATATACGCGCGGCGTGTTGGCGAAGTATGCGAAGTTGGTGTCGTCGAGTCACTTGGGTGCGGTAACGGATATCGGCTTGGGCTAAGGGCGTCGATCGGTGTTCCTTTGCTTGGGGCACCGATCGAATTGAGAAGTAAGAATTGAGAATTGAGAATGGCTAACCTAGCGGAACTCGAAAAAGCAATTCAGCAGCAGTTAGAAACTGATTCTACATCGATTTTACTTTCTAATCTGTATCACGATCTTGGCGTGGCTTATTACGATCGACTGAATCAAGGAATCGCAGTCGATCGAGTTGCGGAACAAGCGGCGGGAATCGTTGCTTTGCTATGTGCGATCGATCGGCGTAAAGATCTAGATGATCGGTTGTTGCTCGCGAGTAGCTTAATTTATTTAACGAATCTCTATGAAGTCATGGGCCAACACGAATACTCAGTTTCCCTCTACTCTCAGGCATTAGCGATTCATAAGCTGACGTTCGGCGATCGACATTCTGAGACGGCGTTGAGCCTAAACAATATGGCCACCATCTACCGATCGGTTGGAAACAATGCAGAAGCTGAGCGGTTATTTAGGGAGTCTATTGATATCTTTGAAGAACTCGGAACAGATTATCCAAGAGCCTTTACCGTGCTCCAAAATCTAGTGGGTTTGTATATTTCAAATCAAGAATATTCCAGAGCGGGAGCCATGCTCAGTCGATGGCTGAAAATTTGTAAAGCTCAGTTACCGATCGATCATTTCCAAACGCAACAGATTCGATCGGCTTTAGCTAATCTCAAAAAAGATGGCCTCTACAGCCCTAAGTCTGTAACAAAAAATTCTGCTAATCCCAAAGCCTTTGGAGCTAAAATCAAGAAGGGGAAGCGGTGATGGATTTAGTAATGCCTGTCTTGAAATCAATCAAATCTAGAGTATTGATCTATCCTTCGTTGGGATTAGGGCACGGCATGGCCATGCCCCTACAGTCTCTGGAACCCGGATTTGTTTGGGTATTGCTCGCCGTGCCCAAACCCAACGAAAAGGAATTAAATTGCTGGATTATTTGAGTCGCAGACCACTGAATTGCGATCGCCAACCTCAAATCGATCGATCGCACTGTTTGTTAAAACTCACTTAAGGTCACTTTTGGGTCAGAAAAATTCAGTTAATTTTCAGATTGAACTAATTTTGTGCGTAATTTATAGGATCCTGA
>JAYUJY010000242.1:0-3184 GCA_043764895.1 Synechococcales cyanobacterium
ATTCGCGCAGCACCCAGCAAACGGCAGGAGGAGGCACATGGCACGCAGTACGGATTTTGCACAGGACTATCAACAGGCAGAGAAAGCCTATATGCAGGGGCACTATGATGTCGCCGCTAAAATCGTCGATCGCCTCGTCGATCAACACCCTCAAGATCCGAGTGCGCGGCTGCTGCGGGGGCACATTTATTGCTACGGACTCCAAGGCTATGACGTGGCCATTGAGCAGTATCAATCGGTTTTAGACCTGACTCATGAACCGGAGTTTTTGGATTATGCGAATAGTGGATTGAGTCACGCTCGTCAATGTCAGGATGAGGCAGGGAGCGCTGGCACGGATTTGGAGTCCGCGATGGGGTCGTTTGACAATTTGGATTCTGATCATGATTGGTCCGCCCAAACCAATGAATCCCACGAGCTAGATGATTTTGTCTTGGCAGACATGGATTTTGATGAGAATTTGGGTGGAGATTTGGGCAGCACCTTTGGATCGCCTGTGCCCCAAGCGCCGCAGAGTGTAACCGGAAATTTGGCTGGCGGTTCCTCCGCTGAATCACGGGCGGCGAATGCGTCTGTTGGGGATCCCTTTGGGTTAGACGATCCATTTAAGGCCAATGCCTTCGACAGCAACATCTTCGATACCAGCTCGTTTGACAATGCCTTTGAGGGGAATGCCGTTCAGAATAATCTTTGGCAAGATACCCGTACGGGTTCTGATGTGTTCAGTGATTTTAATCATGTTTTTGCGGATGAGGGCTTGTCAGAGGGTCGATCGGCTTCGGCAGGCCGTCTAGATGCCCTGCCAGAAGCTTTTCCTCGCGAAGAGGACACGTCTTCCCAGGGTCCGGTCTCCCAAGGCAGTCCCCATCCTCCTGTCATGGATAGTTTTGACTTTGGAACGTCAAACTTTACGTCTGGAACCTTTTCCTCTGGACCTTCCGATCGATCGGTTTCTAGTTCGGGGTCGAGTCGTAACGACTCTGACGACTTTTTGGTCAGCAGTTGGGGTGAAGATTTAGACTCACCGGATCAGACGCAGTTTATGTCTGATTTAGCCCTGGATAATCTTTCGATGCCTGCTGCTAAGTCCACTAATCCGCAGCCCAGTCCCCAGCCCAGCACAACGAATCAGTCCAGCTACCAGCCGAATGTTACGTCACCGGAGAGCTTCTCTGGCGGGAGCATGGATTTCCTGGATGATTTTGACGACTTCGATGGCTTGGGAAACTTGGCAGATTTTGATATGTCTGAAGATTCGGCGGGCTTCACGAGTCCTTCGGTAGGGGGAGCTTTTGCGATGGCGGGCGGGGCCGCCGCCGCAGGCATGGCTGGAGGGTCGGCGGGTTCGATGATGCAGAAGCCACAATCGGAGTCTGGATTTAGAAATTCTGGATTCGGGAATTCTGGGTTTGGGAACAATGCCTCAATGTCAGAAGATGACCTGTTCCCCCTTTCTGGTAGTGCCAATGAGCCGATGCCGAGCTTCACGCAGTTTGAACCTCAGGGTCGAGATGAGGTAGTGTCTACAGTCGAGCAAGGTTGGCTCGCTCCGCTGGAAAATGCATCTTTTGCAGGAAAACAATGGACGATCGCCTTAGCTGCCGGGATGGCATCGGCATTGGCCGTTGGGATTGTGAGCTTTGTCGTAGCCCAATCCGCTAGCTCGACTGCACCTTCTCAGCGGGCACAAGACTCCATTGAGCAGAAGGTGAACAATGAGGTGGTGGGCCGTTTGCGGGGGACTGGGATCCTAATGGCCTTGGCGGGAATGGTTGCCGGAGGCGGTGCAGCTTATGGGGTGGGTCAGCTCTCTGTGCGTCAGATGAAGCGATCGACGGATGATCTTAAGAAGCAATTTGATGCGGTGTGTGGCGGCAACTTGAGCGCTCGATCGACGGTCTATGCCGAAGATGAACTCGGGGGCTTGTCCTCTAGCTTCAATCAAATGGCTCGGGTCATTCTGGCTACTACCAACGAAGCCCAAGGCAAAGCTGAAGAGCAAGAAAAACAAAAAGAAGACTTGCAGCGTCAAGTTATTCGACTGCTTGATGATGTAGAAGGCGCGGCCCGAGGCGATCTGACGGTCCAAGCCGAGGTCACCGCCGACGTCTTGGGGGCCGTTGCCGATTCCTTTAACCTCACCATTCAAAATCTTCGCGAAATTGTTCAACAGGTAAAACTTGCGGCGCGTCAGGTCAGCAAGGGTTCAACTGAGAACGAAATGTTTGCTCGTGGGCTATCGTCTGACGCCTTGCGCCAAGCGGAAGAGTTGGCCGTGACGCTGAATTCTGTTCAGATGATGACGGACTCGATTCAGCGGGTGGCTGAGAGTGCTCGTGAGGCCGAAGAAGTGGCCAAACAGGCGTCGGCAACGGCTGTACGCGGCGGAGAAGCCGTGGAACGCACGGTGGCAGGTATTCTAGAAATCCGCGAAACGGTGGCCGAAACAACCCGCAAGGTGAAGCGTCTGGCCGAATCTTCGCAGGAAATTTCTAAAATTGTGGCCTTGATTTCTCAAATCGCCTCTCGAACTAATTTGCTGGCCCTCAATGCGAGTATTGAAGCAGCTCGGGCGGGAGAAGCTGGACGAGGATTTGCTATTGTGGCGGATGAGGTCCGTCAGCTAGCCGATCGGGCCGCCAAAGCCTCGAAGGAAATCGAACAGATCGTCTTACAAATTCAAAGTGAGACCGGATCGGTGATGACTGCTATGGAAGAAGGGACCCAACAGGTGATTGAAGGGACTCGATTGGCGGAACAAGCGAAACGATCGCTTGACGACATCATTCAAGTCTCGACCCGGATTAACAAACTAGTGGAATCGATTACCTCCGACACCGTGGAGCAAACCGAAACCTCTCGTGCCGTAGCCCAGGTCATGCAGTCAGTCGAGTTGACGGCCCAAGAAACGTCCCAAGAAGCGCAACGGGTGTCCGCATCCCTGCAAAATCTCGTGGGAGTTGCCCGAGATCTGCTCACATCTGTGGAGCGATTCCGCGTGGAGAGCGTCGATCGAAGCTAGTGCCCGAGGCTAGTTAGTTAAGGCCCGAAGCCAATGTCTAAGTATTTAAATCCGCACCTCCATTAGGTGATCACAAGACAGGGATGAAACCTATGCAGCCGGAACAACAGCAGCGAATCATGGGCTATTTCATTGAGGAGGCTAAAGACCACCTCAATACCA
>JAYUJY010000243.1:0-12912 GCA_043764895.1 Synechococcales cyanobacterium
GGCGTTGCTGAATTAAGGTATGAGCCGAAACGGGACTGGAACATCCCAAAATTTTAGGTAGTGAAGTAACAAGCGAACTGAATGTGCCAGCATTTCCACGGACTTAGAATAGCAAAGTGTCTTTCGATGAAGCCGAGCCAGATAGTGCCGGAGTCGATTATTTTCGCCTTCTACGCGGGTCATATAGGTCTTGCTGATAATCTGGTCGCCAGCCGGAATAAATCCTGGATAGACTGACCACCCGTCGGTGACATAAAAGAAACATTTCCAGGTGGCGACCATTGCCCACAAGGGTTCAAAGGTCTCGGCACTCTGATCCCCAATAACCCAGCCTAAGATCCCTTTTTTAAAATGGTCTACAGCAGTCCAGATCCAGACTTTGTTTTTTTTGAGCCGACAAAGGTTTGGAGTTCATCCAATTCACCCACTTGGGGAATGGTGTCTGGTTCATAGCCATCGGGGAGCCTTCCTCCGACTTTCTTGACCCAGGTCATCACAGTGGTATGGTGAACCCCTTTAACTCGTTCGATCCCGCGTAACCCCATGCCATTGACGTACATTTTTAGACATTCTCGCTTGAATTCATCACTGTATCCTTTTGGGGCTTCATTCCGAACGACAAACTGGCGACCACAACCTATACAGATGTGATTTTGTTTACCTCTCTTGATGCCATTCTTACGGATATGGCTGGATTGGCATTCAGGGCATTTCATCAAATTTCACCTTAACTCATACCTTAATTATGCAACGCCATTTATTCTAATGCTTGATCATAATCTTATTTAGGCTCAGACCCGATCGCCCCACCCGCTCCATTCGTCAGCGCAATTGAAAACCGAGCGCCCTTCTATTTACAGCAGCACGATCGGTTACAGCTCATAAATTCCACTTCGACGACCTTAGAAAGTCGATCGAATGCAGCCTAGTAAAATGCCTAAAATAACATCCACTCGATCGATATAGTGTTCAGTTGAATCAATCCAAGCCGTTTGATCGTCTAATTTCAAAAATTGCCAACTCGCGCCCGTCGTCACCACGCCATAAATTACGGGAATCACTTTTCCAGCCTTTTGATTAAAGAGTTGCGAGGCCACCATTTCTGCAATACATTGCCCCAATCCGCTCACCATGTCTTCATTTTTAGCCTCTACAATTGCAACGACAGGAGCCGTAATCGTGTAGGAGTTAGGTTTGCGACTCATCAAGAAATCACATCGCCCCGTCAATCCCTTGGACGCATCAACATTGAATTCCTTCCCTGAAAAAAGGGAAACCTCGGACTGAACCTGATACTGCACTTCACCCAGCACTGGCGCAATAATAAACTCCGATCGGGCTTTCTCACTATTCACCCGCAACGCCAATGGCATCAGTCGTTCTAGCGTTTGGACGAGCCAGTCTGAAGGTTCTACAGGTGCGATCGTCCCAAACAAATTTGCTACGGTCGTCACGGTCGTCCCTAGCTCATTCTCCACCCGCTCCAACGTAAAATCACTATAAGCCATCGTGTTTTTCCTCTTCTGTCTGAGTCTTTGTTAATCCTAACTCCTCCAAAGTTTTCCATCCCGGCATCCAGCGCCGACCATCTTTTAACACTTTGGCATTAATCCAGAACTTGACCGTTGGGTCACAGGACGACTCCATTTCTGCAAAAACCCACGAAGACTCATTTTTGCGATTCACCACCTGAAAATGTCGCCAGCCAAAGGTCGATTCGCAGGCGGTCCATTTGGAGCCGAGGAGATGGGGGAACTTTTGTTTTTGTGCCATGGTCGTTAATCGTTTCCGGAACCCTACAGTACCATGAGGAACCCGATCGCCCGATGTCTAGCCCTTCCACTCAAAAAATTAGAGATCTGTCACTATGAGCTACCTCCGCCAAGCTGCTGTTATGTTGACCCTGACGGTATCCAGTCTAGCGATCGCGCCAGTCGCCCGCGCTGAAAACCCCGACCACATCCGCCAACTCCTCGCCACCAAACAATGCCAACGCTGTGACCTAAGCGGCGCGGGACTGGTCCGGGTACAGCTTCCCGCCGCAAACCTGCAACAATCTGACTTCTCCAGAGCCAACCTCAGCCAAGGCAATTTCGCTAGCGCAAACCTTCAAGGCGCAAGACTCGCAGGCTCCAGTCTCGCAGGCGCAAACCTCAGCGGGGCCGATCTCACTGGGGCCGACCTGCGCAACGCCGATCTTCGAGGAGCCGTATTGACCGGAGCTAGATTGGACAACGCTGATCTAACTGGGGCCGCTGTCATGGGGGCAATAGATCTGCCTCAAACAGTGGGCAGCGCTGAAATGTTCTACCAGTGGGGCATGGAATCGGCCCAACAGAAGCGCTATGAAAAGGCGATCGAGCAATTTACCCAGGCCACCGCACGCGATCCAGTTCATGCACCGTCGTTCCTCGGGCGAAGTATTTCACGGTTTGAGAGTGGCGATCGAAAAGGGGCGATCATTGATGTCGAAATGGCCCAAAGTTTATTTAAAAGCCAAGGCAACACCGCCCGCGCCGAACAAACTGAAAAGATCGCCCTGGAAATGAAAAAGCCCGAAGTCACCTCTGAAGGTCGAGGCGGCAATGGACTCGGCATGGGACTCATGAATATTCTTGGCGGGTTGCTAAAGATTTTTGCACTGTAACTCAAGCCGATCGGATCCATCAGTAGGAGGCTAGAGTTCCACGATCGTGGAACTCTAGCGGGATCCGTGGGAGATTTTGGCGCTCGATCGGATCATTGACTTATCATGTAAAACATATAGCCTACTAAATACTGATGCAATGAATAGCCAACTCATTGATGGATTAGTCCAAACGATTCGATCGCTCTCAGTTGAAGAGCGTAATGCGGTCTTGATTCAAATTCAAGAAGACGATTTTCGAGGGAAGCTTAGGTCACAACTGCAAGCCTACGAACAGCACTACAACATGAATAGTGAACAATTTTATAAACGTTTTCTCACGGGCGAACTAGGAGATGGTTCGGATTATATGGAGTGGGCAGGATCTTATGAATTATTGCAGTTCTAAGTTAGCTAAGAAAGCATAATGAGTATACCTCAGGCTTACATTGCGAAGATTAAGGTGCGACTATTAAACAGTCCGATTATAGAAGTGTGTACCGTTGTCGATCAGCACTTCTCATCCGATCGTGGATATTTTCGCGTGAGATTTAGCCTGAAAAATGGCGATTTTTTAGAGGCTTCAGAATATTTCTACATTCAAGATGAGCAGATTATCCAAGCACGATATCGATACCAATGGATGGACAGCTCCCAGAAAATTTTAAGGCGACGGTGGGACAATGCTCCTCATTTTCAAGAGATTACAACGTTTCCCCATCATGTTCATGTCGATCGAGAAAATAATGTGATGCCCAGCCACAGTTTTGGCATTTTAGAGCTACTCGATACCCTTGAAGCACTCTGGTCAATGGGCGAACCCTGATTGATTCGATCGTGCAGATTCGTGAAAACGACGAGTTGGAGTTCCACGATCGTGGAACTCCAGCCGAACCCGTGGGAGATTTTGGCGCTTGACTCAAAAACTTCAAGGCATCTTCAAAGATCTTTCCCTTAGCATTAGTCTTGCAGATGAGTTGATCAGCGATCGGCGTCAAGCGGCGCAACAAGAGGGCTAAACTGTGCCTGAACAGTAGACCGCGATATTGTAAAAGCTCAGGAGTACTGGGAAACGTATGAAAAGCGTGAAAGTTCCAACGACTAGATCCTATGAGGTGTCACTGATTCAGGCACTGCGTGATTCTCAGCAAGCGGCAGCCTATCTTCAAGCAGCATTAGAGGAATCAGCGGATGAACCTGAATTACTTCAAGCGGTATTGAATGACATTGCGATCGCCCGTGCAACCGATCGCTCTGATATTCCAAATTTTGTATCCCAGCCGATGCATGAAGCAATTCCTGATTTGATGGTGTGGTTGGAAACGATCGGATTACAACTTTCTGTGACTCCAATTTCACAACGTGGGACAGGTGCAGGACCACAGAGCCTGACGGCGATCGAAGCGATCGAAACTAAAGCGGCCTAATTGATGCCATCTCCCACAACGCAGTCCCACAAGGCTAGTTTAGCTTGATACTCAGGATTGTCTCGATCGGCTTCTAATGCCAACCGAATTTCCTGGTTAGACTTTGCGGTGCGCTGATCCAGAAAAGCAATGACCTGTTCTCGGGTTACGGTGGGAAAGCCTTCCAAAAATTCATCGATGATCTCCGATCGGTCAAAGACCATCGAATCACCAGCTTTGAGGTAATCCACCAAATTTTCTACAGGCACCCGTGTTCCTCGAAACACAGGGGTTCCACTCATCACATCAGGAGAAACGGTCACAACTTGAAATTGACTCATGACAAGCCTCTTGAACGCTTTCTTGATGTTAGCGCGTCTAGGGCTGGAGGGATTATAATGAAGCCAATTCTGAAGGTCATACATTCATGAATAGTCAAACATTAATCCAAGTTCAAGAATCTTCAGCGTTTCAACAGGCGATCGATTCGATCGAGTCTTTGCCATTGGAAACCCAGGAAGCACTGATTACGGTTATTCAAAATCGGCTTCGGGAAAAACGGAGAGCTATGGTGCTGGATGCTGTGGCTGAGTCGGAGCAGGCTTATGCGGTGGGTGAAGTTCGGCGGGGAAGTGCAGCGGACTTGTTGGCGGAGTTGGAAGATTGATGCAGTTAGTTTGGAGTGTTGGCTTTACCCGGAGTGTGAAACGGCTTCAACGGCAGAGTCCTAATATGAAAGCGCCGATCGCAGAAGCATTAATCCAATTGGAGCTTGATCCGTTTCATTCCAGTTTAAGAACGCACAAACTCAAGGGTGATTTGTCCGATCGCTATGCTTGTTCCGTAACCTATGGCGATCGCATTATTTTTAAGTTTGTCACGAATCCAGAGTCTGAGGAAGAAGAAATTTTCCTCCTTGCGATCGGCTCCCATGATGAAGTGTATTAGCGATCGTCCCCAAATTTTCCCTCCCCGCTCCAAATCTTTAATTTCCCGCTAAACTAAGGAAAGCTCGATCTCTTCCATCTTCTCTCTTTCTTCCGCCCTCCGTCCTCTCTCCTCCGTCCTTCACTATGGATAGCACAGCAGTCTTACAAAAGATCAAACAAGCGGCAGACACAAACGCGACGACGTTGGATTTGTCGGGGATGGGACTGACGGAGATTCCATATTCGATCGCGCAATTATCTAATCTCTTATCACTCAACCTCCACGAGAACTATATCAGTGTCATTCCAGATTCGATCACCCAATTAAAAAATCTCTCTAAACTTGACCTCAGTGACAACAAAATCAGCGTCATTCCAGACTCGATCGCCCAATTAAGAAATCTCTCAGAACTCAACCTCAAATCTAATAAAATCAGTATCATTTCAGATTCGATCGCACAATTATCCAATCTCTCAACACTCGTCCTCTGGGATAACCAAATCAGGGTGATTCCAGATTCGATCGCGCAATTATCCAATCTCTCAACACTCGTCCTCTGGGATAACAAAATCAGCGTTATTCCAGATTCGATCGCACGATTATCCAATCTCACGGAACTCAATCTTACCCTTAACCGAATCAGCATTATCCCAGATGCGATCGCACAGCTAACTAACTTAGAGTCTCTCTACATCAGCGAGAATGAAATAGATGTTATCCCAGACTCGATCGGAAAATTAAGAAAGCTAAAGAATATAGGCTTAACAGTAAATAGAATACGTGTTATTCCAGACTCAATTTCACAATTGGAATATTTAGAGAGTCTTAATCTCAGTGACAATCGAATTAGCATCATTCCGGATTCTATTGGACAATTGAAAAATCTGGAATACTTTTATATCGATTGCAACCAAATCACGACTATCCCTGAAACGATCACGCAATTGAACAACATGAAAGACCTCTTTATGGGCGAAAATAGAATTAGTTTCATCCCAGACTCAATTTCTCACTTGACATGGCTCCATGCAGGCAATCTTGGGTCTCTTCCAAAATTGCCTGCATTCATTCAGGGCCAAACATCCCCACAACAAAAGATCAGCCAAGCATTGTCTGAACAGTTGACAGAACTTGATCTTTCAGGAATGGACCTTTCAGAATTCCCCTCTGAAGTCACACAATTAATCAATCTCCAGTCGCTCAACCTCAGCAAAAATCGAATCAGCATCATTCCCGATTCAATCGCACAACTGACCAATCTTCAGTCGCTCAATCTCAGCGAAAATCGAATCTATATTATTCCCGATTCGATCGCACAATTGACAAATTTAGAATATATTTGCATCAGCAAGAATGAAATAGATGTCATCCCAAATGCGATCGCACAATTAAACAATCTCACGAATCTCCACCTCAGTGGAAATCAAATCAGTAGCATCCCTGACTCGATCGCGCAATTGTCCAATCTCACAGTCCTCAATCTCAGTGAAAATAAAATCGACATCATCCCTGATGCAATCGCACAATTATCTAATCTCACAACTCTCGATCTCAGTAAAAATAAAATCGACACCATCCCTGATGCAATCGCACAATTATCTAATCTCACAACCCTCGATCTCGGCACAAACAAAATCAAGGTCATCACCAACTCGATCACACAACTCAACAAGCTGAAAATCCTCGCCTTCAGTGGGTGTCGAATCAATGTCATTCATGATTCGATTTGGGCATCTATAACCATTACTGATCTAGTGAGATACAATATTGATATTATATGGCTATATTAATCCATCAACTTTCTACTTATTCGCCGTAAATTAATTAGGCTATATTTCTAAATTGCCTCTACCATCATGAACTGGCTCACCCCAAAAAACCATGACGTAACTGATGCAAAAAGGGAGTGATCGCTCACACCTCAAATAAAGTTTTAGGCAACTCAGATTAGGTGATGTAATAATTTCGATCGAACCTCCGACGCATCCGCCACTTCAAAGAAAAGCTCGATCGCCTCTTTAAGATTCAGTTTTGCCCCTTCCACCGATTCACCCTGACTCGCAATATCTAACTCGGGACAGAGCGACACATAACCATCTCCTTCCCGCTCAATTATCACCGTAAACCGCTGACTCCGAACCACAGAACTTGCAACAACCATTGAGCTAATCCCCGCAATAATTCATCATTATAACCACCCCATAACAGAAAGAACTCGGTTATTGTCTAGCTCAGCCCAAGCTGTACTCGGATTGCCAATTCTACAGAAGTCATTTCTTCAGACGTTATTTCCCCTGCCTTCTTCCTCATTCTTTGTTTAGAAACAGTGGTCAGTTGGTCAGCCATTGCCTTCCCTTGACGACCTTCCAGAGTTACGAGTGCTTCGCTTGGGTAGATTCGAGACACATTACTTGTGATCGGCACAACCTGAACTCGGTTAAGATTTCGGTTTGAAGCATTGTTACTAACAATCACTGCGGGTCGCTCCTTCTTGATTTTGCCGCCAACGGATGGGTCAAAATTAATCCACCACACTTCACCTCTGTTAATCTTTCACTGTCCCCAATCAAAGCCTCAGCCCAAGCTAGAGCTTCTGTTTCGCGCGCTTCATCTTCAGCCATGAGCTTGTAGGCCGCATCCAGTTCATCCTTAATAACGTGAGGGCGTAACAAGTTTTCAATGAACTGACTAATAGCCCCCTTCCCCACCACTGCATACAAACCGTCGTATACCTGTTCGTCAATACTGATGGTTAACTTTTTATGCATCATTTACTCCTTACACGTACACGTATACGTATGAATATATCATCTCTTTTTGAGTAAAGGTGACTTCGGTATGTGTATTCTGAATGGGTTTCTCTTGCGCGTACGGTATGCTTGAGAGAGCCTATCTGACGATCGCATTTCTTATGTCCTATAGTCAGTTTGAAAATTTAGAGCAGGCGATCGACGCCTTTGAACTTACGGTGGTGGAATCGGTTTTTTTACCTGCGATGGCAGCCGTTTTTCCGTCGGAGATGCTGTTGACGTTTCTCCATCGCTCGGTGCCGATTGTATCAGCAGCGAGTGAGAAGGCCCGTTCTGAAGGGATTATTTATCCAGTATTGCTAGAAGTAAGAGACTTACTGAAGGATCAGATTTCGCTCTTTTCGGGGCGGGATTTCAATGTAGATGCGACGATCGGACTGAATGGAATTGTGGATTTTTTGATTTGTCGATCGCCTATTGTGTCGGTCCCTAGTGCGCCTGCGGTGATATTGGTCGAGGCGAAGAAAGCCGATATTGCCAGTGGCTATGGACAATGTGTTGCGGAAATGGTTGCGGCACAGCGGTTTAATCACCAAAAAGGAACCAGAAATCTTCCAGTTTATGGTTGTGTGACCAATGGGTTACTGTGGCGATTTTTGAAATTGGATCAGCAAACGGTGACGATCGATTTAATAGATTACGGGCTGAATCCTTTAGGCGATTTGTTAGCAAAACTAATGTGGATAGCCAGCGCGACTGAAGTGGAATAAATACAGTGACGCCCCGTTATTCTAAGAAAGTCCAATCGCTTCACACAATCCAAAAACTACAAAGCAATACTTGTTCTATCGTGTGATAGAGATCGTCGTGGCTTGCCCTTTAGGTGCGATCGGTATTGCCTCAAGAATCAGTGAGACTAATGGCTGAAGGTCTGCTAGCCGATTAGAGGATGCCTCCAAAATCAATACGGCTAAATCGAGTGTCGTCAAATTTTGTTGATAGGGTAAGTTTCGATCGACTGTGATAAATACATCAAACTCTGCGGCGACCAATGGCAATAAGTCACCATCCGAAATTCCTGCCCAACCCATCTGAGGAACGGTTTTCACTTCACAATCGACAAATCTGCGTGCGAGTCGTCGATCGATACATTCATCGAGTAAAATCCGCACAACTAGGCTGCCAAACTCACGATTTGGGCATTAGCCTGGTCGAGGAAGGCGATGACTTGTTCTCTGGTAACGGTGGGAAAGCCTTCCAGGAATTCATAAATCGAATCCCCAGCTTTGAGGTAATCCACCAAATTTTGTACAGGCACCCGCGTTCCTTGAAACACAGGGGTTCCACTCATCACATTAGGAGAAACGGTTACAACTTGAAGTTGACTCATGATAAGCCTCTTGAACGCTCTTTCCATTTTAGCGTGTCCCGGCGCTCCAATTTTCCCTCCCCCACTCCAAATCTTTAATTTCCCGCTCAACTAAGGACAGTCCTAATCTTCCCTCTCTTCCGTCTTTTCCTCCTTCTCACTTCTACATTCACCATTCTCACTTCTCCTATGGATCGCACAGCAGTATTACAAAAGATCGATCGGGGGGCAGACACAAATGCGATGGAGTTGAATCTGTCAAAGATGGAACTGACGGAAATTCCAGAAGCGATTGCAGCGTTGAAACAGTTGAAAAATTTCGACCTCAGGAGTAATAGAATTACCATCGTGCCACAGTTGCTAGCACAGATGCCCAAGCTAACTAAATTAGGTCTAGATAACAATCCGCTCTCCAATGTTCCACCCGAAATTATCCGGAGGGGTTGGGGGCGAAGACGGACTATTTCAGGCCTCTTCTACGGATGGTGATTTGGATTGATCGCTATGAGCGTCTCTGATTGGGCCGCCTTCAGAAGTCGATCGTCTGCTGTCAGAAAAGTCAGGTTTGTGTCAGGTAATTGGCCAATGACAGCGAGAAGACTCTTGGCTGAGGCAAGTTGTACGGCATCATAGGCTCGTAAGGCTTGGCGATCGCACAAAGTACCTGCAAGCGTAATGATATTCGGCGTGATTTCAACGATTTGGTACTGGCTAGTGAAATGCTGATGAAATGCGAGACGGAGTTGTTTTGCTTGGTCGGTGGTGAGGCGGGATTCTCTCTGGCGGCGGGCAATCGCACTCATCATTTCAACGGCTGTGATTCTAGAAATAAATAGCATGTGCCCAGGTGATCGGGCTGTAAGAGCTTGGATCCAAATTGTTCCGATTTCAGGAATATATCGTTTAATCAATGCGCTGGTATCTAAAAAGTACACTGTTACCATTCTCCACGTTCCTCAATGATAGATTGAGATGCTGGGATAGTAGAGGTCGGTAATGTTTGAACCAGTGATGCGAGATCTTGATCAGAAATTCCAAGGCCATCTTCTGGTTCGTGTGTTCTAATTGTGACCCATCCACATTCACGCAAGTATTCTAAGAGATTAGGCGGCTCTACCTTGAGCGGCTCTGCCTTAATGAATTGGATTTCAACTTTTTGATGGTCTGGTAGGTCAAGAGGATGGAATGGGTATAGAACGCCGTTTCTATAGATGGCAGTGATAGTTTCTGACATAAATTTGTACATCAAGGTTAGGGTTTGTTGTTGCTTTTATGATAGCGGGATAAACCGTTCAACGGATTTTGGGTGCGATCGACATCGCACCTCCAGCCATCAAAGAGCCGATCGCCACCAATGTCTTAATGAAATCACTGCTTCAATTTCGTCCTCTTTTGCTTCCTTTAAAAAAGTATAGAGTCGTTCCTTAGGGACTTTAGGAAAAGTTGGACTGACTTCTACTTCGACGTAGACCCGATCGCAAAGCTGATAAATTCGCAAAACCTTCCCATTAAAGCGCCAAAACTCTGGCACCCCAAGACTCGAATAAAAAGCATTCTTTTCAATATCGGTGTGGGTAATATCAATTTCAACAACGAGATCGGGTGGTGGATCTTGGCTGAAATCAACATCGCGACCTTTGACCAATGGTTGATTTTGGATGTAATAGGCGTTATCGGGTTCGGCTCCTTTTCTAAGCTTTGGATACTTCATCGTTGTAGAACCCATGGTTTTAATTCGCAGTCCCATGAGTTCGATTAGCGTGGTGATAAATCGCTCAATCAAACGTCCTGAAAATTCATGAACTTCTAGGGGCACAGTGATCTCCAAGATTCCATTATCGTAGGTTAACCGGGAGCCACGGGACTGAGGCAATTCATCCATGAGTTGCACATAAGCGTCCCATGACAAGCCTCGCAAAACCGATCGCTTTTCTCCGATGGGTTCTAGGATTGACAGAGGTTCTGGTGCGGCCATGACCATGACTGTTTTCCTGTAATGACTTGGGTTGTGATCATTCTAAATGAATTGCGAGTGTCATGGTCGATCGCATCCCACGGTAAAATTAGCCTACGCCTCTTAAGATCCACTAGGTCAACACCCGTGAACGCCCTCCTTCGATCGACCCGTCACCTCATCCGCATTTTCAAAACATTGCTGGTGACTAACTACGCCCACATGCTGGAATATCGGGCAGAACTGATTCTGTGGGCGCTGTCTGGCTCGTTGCCATTCATTCTCATGGGCGTCTGGAATAAAGCTGCAACCCAGGGAAACTTTGGCCTGAGTGCCATAGAATTCACTCGGTACTTTCTAGCGAGCTACCTGATTCGGCAACTCACGGTCGTGTGGGTGATCTGGGATTTTGAGAAGGAGATATCGGAAGGGACGTTGGCGTTTCGGTTGCTACAACCATTGGATCCCGTATGGCATCATGTGTGGTCTCATTTGGGTGAACGATGTGCTCGGGTGCCGTTTGTAGCGATGATTGTTGCATTGTTTTTTATAATTTATCCCAATGCGATTTGGTTCCCTAGTCTACCAACGACGCTGTTGTTCTTAGTTTCCGCCTTGTGTGCTTTCTCGTTGCAGTTTCTAATCCAATACACGTTGGCCATGTGTGCATTCTGGACTGAAAAAGCCAGTGCCATCCAAGACCTTTGGTATATCATCCACTTCTTTTGTTCAGGCGCGATCGCCCCGATCGCCATTTTTCCAGAAGCCGTACAGAACATCATCTTATTTCTGCCCTTTCCATACATTATTAATTTCCCTGCTAGCATTCTTGTCGGGTTACCTGTCAATTTAGGTCAGGGATTTGGGATGATCTTTGTATGGATGGCGGTGTTTTTGGTGATCAACCGGATTCTGTGGCGCAAAGGTTTAAAACAATTTTCGGGAATGGGGGCATAAAACCATGCACGATGCTAAAAGACATTTCAAACTGCTCACACTTTTTTGGGCTAGCTCCATTGCAACGCAGCTAGAGTATCGGCTGAATTTTGTATTTGCGACGATCGTCAGTCTAGGTGGATTAACAGGAAGCATCTTTAGCCTGTCGTTGTTCTATCGGGGAGGCTATACGTTTGCTGGGTGGCGATGGGAAGAAGCGATGGTGGTCGTTGGATTTTTTACGTTGCTTGAAGGGTTTGCTAGCGCTTTTCTCAATGGCAGCCTGGACCAAATTGTAAAGCATGTTGAAAAAGGAACCCTTGATTTCATTTTACTCAAACCCATCAGCACCCAGTTCTGGCTTTCGACCCATCGAGTGTCACTGTGGGGGATTCCAAACATGGTCTTTGGAGGTGCGATCGTTTTTTATGCCGGATCGAAGCTAGGACTGCCCTGGACCGCTTACGTTGCAAGTTTAATTCCATTGGCTTGTGCGATGCTGATTTTGTATAGCCTGTGGTTCATGATGAGCACCACTAGCATTTGGTTCACGAAGATTTATAACTTAACGGCTGTGTTAAAAGGCGTTGTGGAAGCAGGTCGTTTTCCCATGATCGCCTATCCTCCAGCCTATCAATTTTTCTTCACCTTTATCATCCCAGTCGCTTTTCTCACCACCATTCCATCCGAAGTCCTACTCAATCGCACCGGGTTTCAAAGCAGTGCCGTGTCGATCGGATTAGCGATCGGACTCCTGTGGATTTCTAATCGATTTTGGAAATTTGCACTGCGATTCTATACCAGCGCATCCAGCTAGTACTATGCGGCGTAAGTAAGCCCAGTATTGCGAACAATCCAGATAATCAGACCTATTGATCTATTCTTCGTTGGGTTTGGGGCACGGCAAGCCATGCCCCTACGGTCTCTGGAAAGATAGATTT
>JAYUJY010000244.1:0-12818 GCA_043764895.1 Synechococcales cyanobacterium
CAACCCCAACCTCAGCCAAAGTGTCTGCCTCACCGCCAGCCAAGACGTCACCAACACGGGTTCAAGTTCCAACGTCCCCGGTTGCGCACCCGGATTGACCGGGCTTCCCACTGGCGGTGATACCTCAGGATTTGGAGCTTTACGGCTAACCTCCAACCGCGTGGGTTATCTCGACGCCGGACGGACCTTTGCAGGACAAGGTGAACGCGGATCCTTCATTGTCGATACGCCCTTTTCAAGGACCGAAGGACTTATTATTGAATTCGATTTCTTTATTTATAATGGTCGATCGAGCGGCAACGGTATCCCGCCCGGTGCAGACGGACTCAGCTTTTTTATCCTAGACGGCAGTACCATCAGCCCCGAACCGGGCGCATTTGGCGGAAGTCTGGGCTATGCACAAGCCAACAATGCGGGCGTCACCAATGATGGCGCAACCAACGGATTTCTGGGCATCGGCTTCGACGTCTTTGGAAACTACTCGGCGGGAACGGAAGGGCGACAAGGCGGAACCGGAGCGCAGGCCGACGTCATCGCACTGCGAGGCTCTGGGTCGGGTCAAACAGGCTATCGATTTATTAATGGCGTCACGTCCAATAGCATTATTGGAGCCGGACTTGATGACGCTACCACGATCGGAACAGCCAACGAAAAAACCCGCGCACAGGGCGGAGTCAGCGGACGACGTGCCCGAATCACCATTACCCCCGACGGATTTTTAACCCTCCAACTCGCATCTAGCACCCAGGAACCCGTGGCCGAGAGTGCCTACAGAAATGTGTTTACGAACCTCGACCTCAAAAACGGACTTCCAGTCAACGGACAAAATACCCTCGGTCCCATTCCCCCATCCTTTAAATTCGGATTTGCGGCCTCCACAGGCTTCTCGACCGCCATTCACGAAATTCGCAACTTCATTATCCGCCCCATTACAGAACCGCCTCGTAACCTCCGCCTCGTCAAACGCGTCACTGCCATCATCCGCAAAGGCATCCGCACCGAATTAAACCAATTCACCGACGATCCCACCACCACTACAGACAATGCCCCAGGCTGGTCTCAACCGGGTGCGTCTCCCGTGGGCCTCATCAACCTAGACCCCACCCTTTCTGTCCAGTCCAACGACGAAGTGGAATACACCATTTACTACCTCGCAGAAGGCACCACTGGCTCGATCGCCGATGTCAATATTTGTGATCCCATCCCCCCAAACAGCACCTTCAGCCCCAACAGCAACCAGCTCAGCCGCAACAACTCAGCCGCCATTTCCAGCGGCACTTTTTTCAACAAACTCCAGCCCATTCCCATCACCACTCCCTGCCCAGCCGGACAAAATCCCAACGGCGCAATTTTGTATAGCCTAGGCAATGTACCTACCACCCCTGGGCAAAACTTCGGCTACACCCGCTTTCGTACCCAAGTCAACGGAAATTAGATGTGCAACACCGCTATCTCTTATTCAATAAGCCTTACAACGTCCTGAGCCAGTTCAGCGACCCTGCCGCCACCGATCGAAAGCTTCTCAAAGACTATATCCCCATCCCCAACGTCTATCCCGTCGGTCGGCTCGATCACGATAGCGAAGGCTTAATGCTGCTCACCAGCGACGGTCCCCTCCAACATCGCCTCAGCGACCCAAAATTCGGCCATCCTCGCACTTACTGGGTCCAAGTCGAAAATGTCCCCACCCCCGACGCCCTAGCCAAGCTCCAGCAAGGCGGACTCAAAATCCAGGATTATCGCACCCGACCCACCCACATCCACATCCTCAGCCCTGAACCCAATATCTCTCCCCGCACCCCACCCATCCGATCGCGCCAATCCATCCCCACTGCCTGGATCCAAATCACCCTGACCGAAGGCCGTAATCGACAAGTTCGCCGAATGACCGCCGCTGTAGGATTACCAACCCTACGACTGATCCGAGTTGCCATCGGCTCGCTCCGACTCAATGACCTCGCACCAGGGCAGTGGAGAGACCTAACCCCTGAAGAATTGAAAATTCTCTAAATTAACTGTCTTGCGAAGAACCAGCCTCTTCCGATCGCAACTGCTCTAGCACCTGCAAAAAATCCTGCAACCCCTGAAACTGCGAATACACCGACGCAAATCGGATATACGCCACCTCACTCACCGATCGCAATTGCCCCAACACCTTCTCCCCAATTTCCAAACTCGTCACCTCCCGAAGGACACGCTGCTGAAGCTCCACCTCAACCATCGTCACAATCCGATCGAGGTCAAAATCTGAAACGCCCGATTTTTCACAGGCCCGCAAGACGCCCTGAAACAGCTTAAGGCGATCGAATATCTCCCGCTGACCACTTCGCTTAATCACCGTAATCGGCATCAGCTCAATTCGTTCGTAGGTGGTAAATCGATGATTACACTTCAAGCACTCCCGCCGCCGCCTCACACTTTGCCCCAAGTCTGCCGATCGAGACTCAAGGACACGGTTTTCAAGATGATGACAGACGGGACAACGCATAAAAGTTCAGACGCGAAAAGGACGCTTAGCTAGTAACATCAGACCAATTCCCATACGATCGATTACCTGAACCCGATCTTTAGCAAGGGTCAAATTTAGGCGATCGCATCATTGGTTTAATGGGATTTATCATACTCCTAGCGTTGATTATAGAAAATAATTCTTTAAATCACCAGATATAGCGTGCATCTATGCCTCCTAAAATAATGTGGAATCGTCCTGACCCATGATCCAGCCAAAATAGATCAAGATTAAGATAAGACTTTAAGTCGATCGGCTGGATCATGTCCCGAATCTTTTTGATACTGTGGAACTCATTATCATTATTTTCGTACAAATCTATAGGGTCAATAGATACTAATCAATAGTGTTCATCCGCATCACGTGATATGGATCACAACAGATTGTCTTCCAATGGTTAGAAATCCAGAAAGATTGGGCAATTTGGATTAGGTGGATTTGATTGATACACTACTTTTACTAGACGTTTAGTCACTTAATCGTTGATGTGAAGATAACGACTTGAATCCCACTATTTGGCTGAAATTCAGTCAAATATCCTTGTTCTTTCACTGCCCTCAAGACGGGAGCTTAGTGCATGGCCGCTCGTGACACTAAAAAACAGAAAATCCTTGTCGTAGATGATGAACCAGATAATCTGGATTTACTCTACCGAACATTTCATCGAGAATTTAAGGTGCTTCGGGCTGAGAATGGTCCAGATGCGCTGAATATTCTTGAGCGAGAAGGAGATATTGCTGTCATTATTTCCGATCAGCGTATGCCTCAGATGAGCGGGACCGAGTTCCTGAGTCTCACCGCACAGCGCTATCCAGATATCATTCGAATTATTTTGACGGGCTATACCGATGTTGAGGACTTAGTTGAAGCGATCAATTCCGGCAAGGTATTCAAATACGTCACAAAGCCTTGGGACGATGAACAGCTTAAGCAAGTTGTCCGCCAAGCGACCGACACTCACAACGTGTTGCGGACCCGAACGGAAGAACTCCGCCGAAATCTTCGCCGTGAAACCTTGCTCAATGCCGTGGCAGGGACGCTTCGCAGCACGTTGAGCTATGGGGAACTGCTGAGGGCAGTAGCGGGAGTTGTAGGTCAAACCTTAGAGGTAAGTCGTTGTATTCTTCGGCCCTATAGTGACGGACAATTTTCCGATGAAACCGTGGTTTATACGGCTCCGTTATTGTCAGACTCCGATCGAGAGTTGCCTGAAGGAGAAACGTTGGCTCATGCCTGTACGCAATTGGTGTCACATTTGGATCCATTGTCCAGTTTAGTCTGGCAGGTTCCTGAAATACTAGCGCTACCATCGGCGGAATTGGCAGACGTTCTCAAATCCCAAGGCTTGGATTATCAGGCTATCTTTGCGGATTCTGGGAGAAATCTGGGTGCAGATTTGGGTCTAAATTCGAGTGTTGCGCCAAGTCCAAACTCTAGAATCGTTTCGGTTCTGATGGTGCCTTTATTTTGTCGGCAGGAACTGGTGGCCGTGCTGGCGCTCTATCAAGTGGATGGCGATCGGGTGTGGCAATCAGATGAGATTGAACTTGTGGGGATGGTGGCGGATCAGGCGGCGCTGGCGTTGGCGCAGTCTCAGGCTTATGAACGGGTGCAGGCATTGGCCAAACGCGAAGCTCTAGTCAATACAATTACGACTGCGATTCGATCGAGCCTTGATCCCCAGGAAATTTTTTCGTCGATTACGTCGCAACTTGGAGAAGCGCTTCAGGTGGACGGCTGTACGTTGTCCCTGTGGAAGGCAGACGATCGCTATGTGCAGTGTGTGGGACTTTATGACGCTGAGCAGTCCCCAGTGCTGCTACGTCCGGCAAAAGAGAGTCAAAATCCACTCGATTCGTCGGGTCATCTTCCGCTCAACGAAATGCCAAAGTCTCAGGTTCCCATTGAAGATAATCCAGTGCTAATGCAACTGCTTAAGACCCAGCAACCTGTGGCACTCCATGACCTAGCGCATCATCCTGAGATGCAGATGCCAGAGTTCCAGACACCCTCAAAAGCGTTACTGGTGCTGCCACTGTTGTCAGAAGGAAACATTATCGGGAGCATTTCACTTCGCCAAAATAATCAAATCCGCTACTGGACTCAATCTGAAATCAGGCTAGTGCAGTCGGTATCTGAGCAGGCATCAATTGCCGTTCAGCAGGCCAACCTCTACCAGACCACTCGTCAGCAAGCCGAGCAGCTTATGGCGGTCGATCGAGCCAAGACCGAGTTTTTCCAAAATATTTCCCACGAGTTTCGCACGCCGCTTACATTGATGCTGGGTCCATTAGAAACCGCTGTTAGTCAGAATCAAGGGCTATCAAGCGAACAATCAGCGATCGCCCTTCGCAGTAGTCGTCGCTTGTTGCGATTGGTCAATCAATTGTTGGATCTGCAACGGTTGGATGCGGGACAGATGCAGACCTGCTTTAGAGCGTGCGATCTAGTGGACTTTATCCATCAAATCGCTGAGACTTTCCGGGCCTACTGCGAGAAGAAGGGTATTGCGCTAGTGGTGAATCTAGAACCCGTTGCGGCGGTGTATTTGGACTTGGAAAAGTTTGACAAAGTGGTGTACAACCTGTTGTCAAACGCCATGAAATTTACGCCTGCGGGTGGGACGATTACGGTCAGTTTGCGATCGTCCGTAGAATCAGCAGCGGGATCGGTCGAATTTCGAGTGCAAGATACGGGGATTGGCATCCGTGAGGACCAGTTGCCGCTGCTGTTTGAGCGCTTTAAGCAAGCAGAGGGATCGGCTAATCGGAGCTATGAAGGGACCGGATTGGGACTCTCTCTGGTAAAGGAATTGGTGGAGATTCACAGGGGTCAAGTCGAGGTGTCATCGGTGTATGGCGAGGGCAGCACTTTTGCCGTGACCTTGCCGATCGGATGCGATCACATTTCGCCAGAGAATATTTTGGATGATCAAGGTGAACTGCAAGTGAGCCGAGCGGTTGTGGAGTTTGCGGACATCGACACCGAGTTGCAGCCTATGGAGCCTGATCCCCTGGATGATGATTTAGCCAATTCCAAGGGGCAGCGAGTCTTGGTGGTCGAAGATACGACAGACCTGCGGAATTATGTGGCAGGAATTCTCCGAGCGCAAAATTACCGGGTGATCACGGCCCGCAATGGCGAAGAAGGCTTCCAAATGGCCCAAAAGCACTGTCCTCACTTGATTCTGACCGATTTGATGATGCCGAAGGTGTCGGGTCTAGATCTGATCCGTCTGGTGCGTGCCGATGAAACGCTGCGGGGAACACCGATTATTTTGCTGACGGCAAAGGTGGATGATGATACGCGGCTTGAGGGTGTTGAGCGAGGTGCGGATGCTTATTTGTCCAAACCCTTTAGCGATCGCTTGGTGATTGCAGAGGTGCGAAATCTTCTTGCACTCAAGGAAAAAGAGCAGCAGATGATCGAGCGCAATCAATATCTGACCGAATCGGTGCTAAAACGCTTTCTGCCCCCAAGTTTGGTGCAGCGTGCAGCGGAAGGGACTCTTGCGCTCGACCTGCGTCCTGAGCCGAAGATGGTGACGGTTCTCTTTAGCGATATTGTGGGCTTCACGCAGTTGTCCAATACGCTGCGATCGAAGAAGGTGGCGGAAATTCTCAACGAATATCTGACGGAGATGACCCGTGCGGTGTTCAAGAATGGCGGGACGGTGGATAAGTTTATGGGCGATGCGATTCTGGCGCTGTACGGAGCACCCGAGGAACTGACGCCGAATGAACAAATCCGTCGATCGATCGCAACGGCACGGGACATGCACGCTTCGCTGGAGGTGCTCAATGCCAAATGGACCGCTCAGGGCTTGCCGAAGCTAGAGTTTCGCTGTGGCATTCATCAGGGTACGGCGGTGGTGGGGATGTTTGGTGGGGCTGAGCGATCGGACTATACGGCAGTCGGTCCCAGTGTCAACATTGCGGCACGGCTCCAAACGGCGGCACGTCCGGGACAGATTTTGGTGTCGGCGGCGGTGGCGGATTATCTTGAAGAAGAGGAAATTACGAAGGGTGAATCGTTGCATCTAAAAGGCATTGATGAAACCGTATTGACGTTTTGGGTGGACCCGATCGCCGCTCGTGTGCTCGAAGCCTCACTGATTGCTTAGAATAGGAGCATGAGTTTTATCAGGTTTGTGCATGGCGACGTCGCAGCGATCGAGAGTCCGAAAACCGGATTCGGTACAGTTCTGGCTCTGCGTGGGTGTAGTTTCTCTAGGGCTACACAGCGGCTTACTCTTTGGGTTGCAGCGCTGGGCTAAGGTGATGGTAGTGCAGCCTGACGGGGGTCCGATCGCCGTGGAACTCGTGGATGCCCCTGATGCTGTGGCGGCGGTTGAGCCTGAAGTTAACGAAGGTGCGATCGCCCAAGTTCCGCAGAAACCTGAGGCCAAACCGGAGGCTGAACCCGAGGCCAAACCGGAGGCTAAACCCGACGTTCAGCCAGAACCAGAGGTCGTGCGTGAGTCGAACGCGCCGACCGTGCCTCCACAACCTTCTAGTACTCCACAGCCCTCCAGTGTGCCGCGTCCTAAACCTAAAGAATCTCAAAGCCCTCCCCCAAAGGTAAAACCCTCTCCCAAGGTTTCGGTGAAGCCTAAGCCATCACCTTCGGATAAACCGCTCACCTCAGACGAACCCCTGACTAAGCCTGGAAACCAGGGGGGAAGATCACTTGCCGTCAATGTTCCGACGCCAAAGTTGATCTCAACACCGGGTGAGATTGGGGGTAGAGGGACTGCTCGACTCCGTTTAAACTATCCACAAACTGTTCAATTTCCCGCAACGTTCTCATTGAAATCGGGCGATGTGATTCGGGCTAAGGTGAAGTTTCTAGTGACAGGGAACGACATTCAGTCTCCTGAGATTAAAGAGTTGAGTCCAAAATTATTGGGTCGCGATCGTGAGGCACTGCTGCAATTTGTAGGTGAGTTTTTAATGCAGGTATCGGTTGGAGAGATTTCGATTGATACGGATACGGTAGTGAAGCCCGATACTGACTGGGAAACCACGATCGAACTTCGATTGTAGTGGCGAGGCATAACCGCTGATATTCCTAGGGTGTGAATATCAGGGAAGATGTGCTAATATGGCTGAAGCGAAAACGTGCGGGTGTAGTTTAGTGGTAAAACCTTAGCCTTCCAAGCTAATGATGGGGGTTCGATTCCCCCCACCCGCTTATCAAAGAAGCATAATCTTGATCGTTCACCCGAGACTGGTTTCGGCCATTGCGCTTGGCTTTATACATAGCTCGATCGGCATCCCTAATCAACCCTTCCGGCGATCGAGCCATGAGTTCTCCGCAAGGCACGATGCACGCTACGCCAAGGCTGACCGTGACAAAAGGATGAGTGATCGATTCATCGTGAAGAATCCTCAAATGGAGCACTGTTTTACGTAACTCCTCTGCGACTCTCATCGCTCCCTTCTGATCCGTATCGGGCAAAATAATCGCAAACTCTTCTCCGCCATAGCGTGCGGCCAAATCTGCTGGACGTTTGGCGGCGTGCTGGATGACCTGTGCAACCGCTTTCAGGGTTCGATCGCCCATGAGATGACCGTAGTGATCGTTATAGAGCTTGAACGAATCAATGTCACACATGATTAAGGACAGTGGCTTTTGTTCACGACACAGGCGCTTCCAGGTCTCATTCAGGTGAATATCAAAGGTGCGACGGTTGGCTAGTTGGGTCAGTCCATCGAGTTTAGCGAGTCGTTCAAGAGACTCATTAGCACGCTCTAGTTCAACGGTTCGAGCACGCACCTTGTCCTCTAACGTTGCCCGATAACGATGGAGAATCGCTTCCGCCCGTTTCCGATCGCTGACATCAAGGACCACGCCATCCCAATACACATCACCGTCATCCATTCTCTCCGGTGACGCCGAAACTTGGAGCCACTTTAGCTTTCCGGAAGCCGTACAAATACGGTACTCCATCGTCCAAGGCTGAAGCGCGTCCATCGCTTTCTGTGCGCCTTCCCTCATGAGCGCCGAGTCTTCCGCTACAACGAGCATCCACAGGTTTCTAGAATCTTGAAGCACTAATTCAGGCTCCACTTCATAAATTTCCTTGCAGCGAGGGCTGATATAAGTAAAGCGATCGGTCCCATCGGGCCGCATGATATAGCGATAAATAACGCCAGGAACGTTCTCAGTTAAGCGCTGAAGCCGCTCATCGCTGCGCTGTTGCAGGGCTTGAAGTCTCGAAAAGGTCTGTTGCATACGATGGCTAAATTGAGCGCCGATGTGAAGCGTAAAAATACTGCTGCCTAAAAACAGCGCGCCTTCTAGAATAAATCTCAATGGACTAGAGTGAGACCCATAGCTAACCTGAGAACTGTAGCCGATGTAAACGACTACCCCGGCGAAAATGCAAAGCTGTAATGCAAATGCCTGGATGATAAAAAAACGTTCCGATCGCGAGGCATTCGATCGCGAAACAAGAGCGGAAAAAACATCTAAACTCATTGGCGTACAAGGGAACCTGCGCACCCTCCAGTATTTTAAATAGAGCAATCATTCAGCGAGGGAATAATAATTTTATTATCTCTTAATGGTCAAGGAATGTGTCAACTCTGTACTGATTTTTAATATAGGAATTTGTTATCTATTCTATAAGTTTAGAAGGAGAACAGGGGCAAAAGCCCGATAGAGGATGCCGCCTGTTCTAAACACTAAGTGCGGAATGTCAGGTAAAATTCGAGCTGACTAAAGGCCAATATCATCCAAATCGATCGCGGCACTTCCCCCTTGTTCAATCTGACGCAGCACTGAACCTAACTGGCTCCACACTAGCCAGCCGACGAGAATGGCCATCGGAATGGAAATGGAGTAGGCCACCTTAGCCGGAAATCCAAAAATTTCTACGCCAGATGACAGAAAAAACGACGATCCGATCGCCATCCCGATAAAGGGGAGGACCAAGTTAATGCTTTGCAGACTCGTAATGCTGCGGGCCGTCGGATTCTTTTTCCAGTCGTTCAAATCCTCCACCAACGCGCCCTGGAAAGCCAACCCACACAAAACGCTTGAAGCCAAAGCCGCAACGAGCAGAAAAATAGGGGGGTCTAAAGACACAAAATAACTGGGAAACTGATCCATTGAGTCAGTCATCATCGATTGGGGTTCCATAGGGTCAGTGCTAAATTACGGCTAAATTACAAATGTAAAGTTTTACAAACACATCTCTACACTACCCCTCTCTTCGTCCTCCCGTCAAAGCTTCTGTGAAGACGCCCAGATTTGCTAAGGCGGGGAATGCTGCAACCGTCCGCTCAGTGGAGAAATCCACCAGTGCTCGCCATGCCTCATTGAGGACACGATCGGGCTGCAATTCACCCTTGACGAGTGTCCACAGCCGAGCGACTTCTTCGGTATGCAGTCGATTGTCTTCGGTGAGTGCGAGGATAATTTGCCGACGGAAGGGATCCGCTTCTTCTGACATGAGATATTGCAAACCTAACTGCGCAGTGGGTAGAAGATCAAACTGCCGATCGCCTTGGGCGAGTTGAATCAGATTTTCGAGCCGCTCCCATTGAAGCTTGCCGTCCTTGAATAGGACCTCTAACAACCGCTTCCGCAGCGCTGGAGATTCTCCAGTCAACAATCGACGAGCTACGTAGGGATAGGCGATTTCGAGGATTTTGAACTCTGGGTTGAGCGTCAGGGCTAGCCCCTCTTGAGTGACGAGCGATCGGATGATCAAAGCAAATTTCGCGGGAACCCGGAAGGGGTACTCATACATTAAGTCTGAGAACTGGTCCGTAACGGCTTTGAAGTTGAAATCCCCGACGGATGCGCCCATGGCTTGGGAAAACACGGCTTCTAGGGCGGGGACGATCGGACGGATGTCGGTGTCGGCGGTGAGAAATCCTAAGGCGACAAAATCTTTGGCGAGTTCTTCGTAGTCTTGATTAATCAAATGAACGACCGAATCGACTATCTTTTCCTTCATCCACTCCTCAAGCTGATCCATCATGCCAAAGTCGATGAAGGCCATGCGTCCCGGCAGATTGGTTCCCGGCTCCGGATGCATCGCAAACAAATTTCCGGGATGCGGATCGGCATGAAACAGCCCAAATTCCAGCAACTGTCGCAGTCCAGCAGTCACGCAAATCCGAATCACCGCATCGCTATCGAGACCCGATCGCTTTGCCGCTTCCACATCGGTGAGCTTGTAGCCGTTGATCCACTCCAAGGTCAGCACATGACGATCGCTGTACTCCCAATAAATGCTCGGCACCTTGACTTCCGGATCTCCGGCAAAGTTAGCGGCAAAGCGCTCGGCGTTGTGCCCTTCATTCTGGTAGTCCATTTCCTCGAAAAGCTTGATCCCAAATTCATCAATAATGAGCGACAAATCGTCCCCTAAGTTCAGCGGCAAGTACCCACCAAAGGTTTTCGCGGCCCATCGCATCAGGCAGAGATCTAACGTAATCAACGGGTACAGATTAGGTCTTTGCACCTTAATAGCGACTTCTTCCCCGTTGTGCAGGCGTGCCCGGTACACCTGTCCGAGACTGGCCGCTGCGATCGGCTGAGGTGAAATCTCGCGAAATAGGCTGGGAATGTCGCTCCCGAGTTCTTCCCGAACAATTGCCATGGCTATCTCCGTTGGGAAGGGAGGCAATTGGTCCTGGAGCTTGGTGAGTTCGTCTAAGAAATCTTGTCGAACCAAGTCAGGTCGCGTCGAAAGCGCTTGACCCACTTTGATGTAAGTTGGCCCGAGGTCTGTCAAAATCTGACGAATCTGTGAGGCTCGTTCCTTCTGCGTGCCTTCGCTTTTGCCCATGGAGACATCCATCTGCCAGCCTAGGAAGAAGCTCGTAAAGTAAAATAAGATTTTCAAGGTTCGCCAGACTAAAAGCCAAGGACGAAACCGATATAATCTTGCGATCGCCTCTGCATCATAACGACGCAATTCTCCCCAAGCTTTTTCATTAGAACGCGACTGACTCACGATCGTCCCCAATGCAGTATTTTGCAGCACTTTTAAAATTTGTATCTTTTATCATTCTAGTCCATGAGCTTACGCAGATGTAAAATTTTCCGAGTGTGCATAACCCCCATAGTCTGAGTGAATCTCTATAAATGTTGCGATCGTGCCACTCGGATCCTAGGTAAAAGTGCTATAACGAATAAGGCCATTCACTAAGCTTAAAGAGGGTATTTTTGTGGCAGTCGAGACCATTGAGAAACGTTCAACATCGCGCAAGTTGGCACCTCAGTATCGCGTGTTGCTCCATGATGATCCGTACAACAGCATGGAATATGTGGTTCAAATTTTAATGCAGACGTTACCCAGCCTGAGTCAGCCTCAAGCGGTTAATGTCATGATGGAAGCGCATACCAATGGGATGGGAACGGTGACGGTTTGCCCGATGGAGCCTGCTGAACACTACAGTGAAGTCCTGAAGAGCAACGGGTTGGATAGCTCAATCGAAGCGGTTGATTAGATGTTTATCACGCCTCGATCGGATCTGAAATGGGCATGATAAACCCTATCTGGCTTAGGATTCGACGACTTCCGGCAGAGCTGCGGGTGATCGTGTTTTTAGGGGTCGTTGTCCTGTGTTGGGCACCGATCGCCATTCCTATTGCCTTGCTGTTTACCGACCCGAATCTTCAGTCGTTGCTGTCGATGCCCGTGTTGTATTTGGAGTTCTTTATTCTTCTCCAGATTTGGAATCCCAACGTCCATCATGAACGTCAACCACTTCGTCGCTATGGATTTCGATCGACGAACTTAAATATTCTAAATTTGCTCTCTGGCCTATTAATGGGTTGGGGAGCTGTTTTATTGCTGTTTGTTTTCCTAGGAGAGATGAACTGGGCACAGTGGTTTGTACCCGGTCCGCAGTTTCCAAAAGTGGTCGCGGAGGCGCTGCTAATTTCGCTAGCGTTTGGGTTTGCGGAGGAGTTGTTATTTCGAGGATGGTTGCTTGACGAGCTGTCGCGGGATTATTCTAAGGCGGTTGCGGCAGTTGTTTGCAGTCTCGTATTTGCGTTGGCACATTTTCTAAAACCTTGGGATGCTGTTGTGGCATCTTGGCTGACCTTCCCCGCGTTAATGATTTTAGGATTAACACTCGTGTGGGGAAAAAGAGCGACTGGTGGACGAATCGGATGGTCGATCGGCTACCACGCAGGACTAGTCGGCGGCTACTATATTCTAAATGTGGGGAATTTGGTGAAGCCGATCGCCTCGGTTCCAACTTGGCTCACAGGCATGAATGGCAATCCGTTAGCGAGTCTTCCGGGCGTGGTGATTTTGGGTGCGATCGCCCTAGGTATG
>JAYUJY010000245.1:0-12771 GCA_043764895.1 Synechococcales cyanobacterium
TTTGTAGAAGACTTCGCAGCGTTGATTTTTCAGTTCGACCACATGCAGAAAGGTGTCATCGGTTTTGTGATCGTCAAAAATGAAGTCGAGAACTCCGACAGTGTAGACCGCGCTGAGTTCAAAGTCCCATTCGCCTTTGAGGGCTTGTTCTTGAATCGGGAAAGTGGCGTAGTAGATGCTGCGGTCTTTGAAGAAGTTCTGTTTGGCTTTTTGGATTTCGACGATGAAGCGTTCGCCATTTTGGGCTTGGCAATAGATGTCGAAGATGGCCTTACGATCGATCGTCTTGCTACCAAGCTGTTCAGTGTTTTTGAAGGTGAGGCTCTGAATATGATGATGAACGGGCAGGAGCGTGTTCAGGAAATCGATCAGCAAACGCTTATTCGGTTCAGTGCCGAAGATACGTTTGAAGCCAAAGTCGGTGAGGAGGCTGATGTAGCGGTCTTGGAGAGGATAAACCATGACTCGGGAACCTTGCTGACTGAACTCTAATTATAGCGATCGCAGCGGTAGTAGGCCATTCAGTGGAGATCGATCGTCCCACCCATCTGCACTGTAAACGGATAGGCAACCTCCGCGCCCTCTAGTTCAAACGATCGAATCACGAGGTACTCAAGCGCTCTGCCCGTTTCCCAATTTAAGGGACTATTGTCCGCGTCCAGGTTTGCAATCGGGAAAGCCTAAGGCTTCTGAATCGAGGAAACTAGAAATTGCCATTTCAACCACCATTTCGATCGGATATTCAATGTCAGTCGCGCGATCGAGGAGTGCAATCTTAATTCGTGTGGGAAGGCGATCGAGAATGGCTTGAGCGTCGGTGGCAGATAGTTTTTCGATTGGGATAACGATTGGGTCAGCTTCTTGGGAAAGGTCGGTCATAGTTAGGATGCAATCGATTGGGTCATTTCAATCGTACTACGGGGAGATGATGGCAAGGGCGATCGGTCTTTAGGGATTTGAGTGATTGCGCATTTTTCAATTGAAACGATCGGCGTTTTGAAATGCAATATTTTATGAGGATTTGATAAAGTAATAAAGCAAAACCAGTTCCCAGATCGCCTTGGCTCTATAGTAACAACCAACTGAATTTAATTTAGTCATTCATGCGAGTGTGAACCTATGCCAAAACGATCGTTCCTCAGCAGCTTTTTCGTATTCTCAGGGGCCGCACTCATCGCACTAATCTCTGGATTCGTATGGAGCGCAGGAGTGAGAGGCACTATGGAGTACTTAGGCCCAAACCGTCATTTATTTGGACTTATTCAAGCGTCAAGAGGTAAAGCAGGTATCCTTAGGGACGGTGACGATAGGAGTTCAGGAACGGTGGAATTAGCTAAAACCCGTTCGACTTCTGTTTCATATTTGATATCACTTCTTAATAATTCCGATTCAGAGATTCGCATTGACTCGCTAATTGTGCTAGGAAAGCTATTAGATCGTGGGAATTACAATTCCAATATAGCTCGTGAAACTTATGATTCTACTAGTTCCTTAGATATCGAATTAGTAATGCTAAATACTGATGCTTTCCCACATATTATCCGACTTACTAACGATCCGAATCAAAACGTCCGTCTGAGGGCTATTAATACATTGGGTGTAGTAGCGGAGAATTCCAGATTTGAAAATTCTAAACTTGATCCTTTAAGCCTTACTCGTCAGATAGACTTAAATAGTAGTGCTGTCTTATCTATTATTCAACTTCTTAATGACCCTGATCTGCAAGTTCGTCAAAAGGCTATTTCTATGTTGGGTGCGCTGAGAGTCAATTCCAAGATTACTCCTCCAAATCTTACCGAGCTTCTTAATAACCCTGATTCCAGCATACGCAGTGCTGCTATTAATTCAATAAGTTGCATCGAAGGGAAAAAGTATTGTGCAACTCCCTCAAATGGATGGCGTAGCAGAGGATAGTTAACTCTTTAGACGGGTTGTTGGATGTAGGTGGAGAGGAACTGGATCAGGTCATGGACGATCGGATTATTGCGATCATTCAGACTTTGAGTTTTCGGGGAAAGGAAGATCTTATAGGTAGTTTCGGCTGACTTTGGAAAGAGGATTAAGGAGATTAGATCATGTTTTTCTTGAATTGCTTTAGCTTCAGTTGTTTCGGGGTCGAGGACTAACGCCACTGGACGGTGTTTGTAGAACATCAACGTTCCTGCAAGAGCGATCGCGCCTGAACGAGTGCTAATGGACGTAATCTCGATTTCCCTTAACAGTTCTGGTGGTAAGATACGCTCCAGACAAGTTTCAGTTTCTGGATTGTCGGTAATGACATAAGCGCTTTTCATGAAAATCTCTCCAATAACAGACTGTAATCAGGTTGACCAGATTGGACGCAATACCAATATTTTTTAAACAAACCTCGACACATAAACTGTTGGGTGATGCCATAGTTGATATCCTCCCTATCCCATAATAGGACAGCTTGATTCATGTTGTATTGGGAAAGGTAGACGGTTGCTTCAGTAAAGCTCGTCGAGCTAAACATTAAGCCAATGACACCACTAGGACGACGAGACAGTTGATTCTTCAGCTTGGCGATCGGATCGATGCTGACATTCCCCGCATGGTCTTTGCATTCAACCAAGCAAGACAGCCCATTGGTATGAACCGCGCCGTCGATTTGCTCCACGATCGTCCCACCCATCTGCACGACAAACGGATAGGCAACCTCAGCGCCCTCTAGCTCAAAAGCTCGAAGCACTAAGTATTCAAGCGCTCTGCCCGGTTCCCAACTAGGGGTGTCGTTATTTTGAATGTGGTCCCAAAGATTCAGGAGCTGCGATCGATCGATCGTCTGAATCCTGGACTGATATTCGGCATTAGTGGCCATGGTGATTTAAGGGAAATAATCCTGCAACGCTCGAACCGATAACGGCTTCGTTTGAATAGAGGCGATCGCTGCGGCGGTTGCTTTGGCTCCGGCGATGGTGGTGACGATCGGGATTTTGTACATTAGGGCAGAACGACGGATGCTTTTGCCATCGGATTGGGCGTTTTCTTCACTCGAAGGCGTGTTGATGATGAGCTGGATTTGGCCGTTCTTGATCGCATCCAAAACGTGGGGTCGGCCTTCGTGGAGCTTGAACACCAGATCGATATCGAGGCCATGGTCTTGGAGGACTTTGCGGGTTCCTTGAGTGGCCATGATGGCGAACCCTAGGGCGATAAACTCACGAACGACGGGGACGACTAGGGTTTTGTCGCGATCGTTGGTGGAGACGAAGACCGTTCCGCTTTGGGGGAGGCGTTGGCTGGCTCCGATTTCGGCTTTGGCATAGGCCGCTCCGAAGGTGGTGTCGATGCCCATGACTTCGCCCGTCGATCGCATTTCTGGGCCGAGGATCATGTCGGTGCCGGGGAATTTGTCGAAGGGGAGGACCGCTTCTTTGACGGAGATGTGGGTGGGGATGATTTCGGTGGTGAAGTTGAGTTCGGCGAGGGATTTGCCCGACATGACGCGGGAGGCGATTTTTGCGAGGGGATGACCGATCGCTTTCGACACAAAAGGCACCGTGCGCGAGGCTCGGGGATTGGCTTCTAGGATGTAGACCTGATCGCCTTGGACGGCAAATTGGATATTCATTAAGCCCACGACTTTGAGCGCTTTGGCGAGTTCGATGGTCCAGGTGCGGATTTGGGCGAGGACGGGTTCGGTGAGCGAAATCGTGGGAATCGAGCAGGCTGAGTCGCCGGAGTGGATGCCTGCCTGTTCGATGTGTTCCATGATGCCGCCGATGACGACTTGGCCCGTGGTGTCCGCGATCGCATCCACATCCACTTCGATCGCGTTTTCCAGGAATTTGTCAATCAGAATCGGGTGTTCGGGTTCGATTTGGACGGCGTAGGTCATGTAGCGTTCGAGTTCCGAGTCGGAGTAGACGATTTCCATGGCGCGACCACCGAGGACGTAACTCGGGCGGACGACGACAGGATACGTGACCCGCCTAGCGACTGATCGGGCTTCGGAGTAGTTGCGGGCGATGCCGTTAGGAGGCTGCTTGATATCTAGATCGGTGAGGATTTTCTCGAAGCGTTCGCGGTCCTCGGCGGCGTCAATGGAGTCGGGTGAGGTGCCCCAGATTTTCGTCTGGACGGGGCATTCGGGGCTTGAGAGATACTTATGTAACGGCAGTGCGAGTTTGAGCGGCGTTTGGCCTCCGAACTGGACGATGATGCCTTCAGGGTTTTCGGCTTCGAGGATGTTCAGCACATCTTCTTGGGTCAGCGGCTCGAAGTACAGGCGATCGCTGGTGTCGTAGTCGGTGGAGACCGTTTCGGGGTTGGAATTGACCATGATGGTCTCGTAACCGTCGGCCTGGAGCGCGAAGGACGCATGGCAGCAGCAGTAATCAAATTCAATGCCTTGGCCGATTCGGTTGGGGCCGCCGCCGAGGATGATGACTTTGGGTTTGCTGGAAGGTAAAACTTCGGTTTCGTCTTCGTAGGTGGAATAGTAGTACGGCGTCAGGGCTTCAAATTCGGCGGCGCAGGTGTCTACGGTTTTGTACGCGGGAATGACGCCTAGGGATTTGCGATAGGTGCGGACTTGGGTTTCTTGGGTTTTGGTCGCAAACGCAATCTGCCGATCGCTGAAGCCTTGGCGTTTGATCGCATACATTTGGTCTTTAGTTAAAGACGAAAGCGCCGTGCGTTTTAGATATTTTTCAGTGACGAGCAAATCTTCTAGCTTATCGAGGAACCACGGATCGATCGCCGTAAGTTCGTAAATTTCTTCCACACTCATGCCCATGACCATGGCCTGGTGAATGGTGAAGACGCGATCGGGATTGGGTGTTCTTAAGTTCGCGCTGATCTGCGGCAAACTCGGCAGCATTTCCTCTTTGTCGCAGCCCCAACCCGCACGCCCAATTTCTAGCGATCGCAGTGCCTTCTGGAACGATTCTTGGAAGGTGCGACCGATCGCCATGGCTTCCCCGACGGACTTCATTTGGGTGGTCAGCGTTGCTTGGGAACCGGGGAATTTCTCGAAGGCAAACCGAGGGATTTTTGTGACAACATAATCGATCGTCGGTTCAAAACTTGCGGGCGTCTTGTGGGTGATGTCGTTGGGGATTTCGTCAAGGGTGTAGCCGACGGCCAGTTTGGCGGCGATTTTGGCGATCGGGTAGCCTGTGGCTTTGGACGCAAGGGCTGACGACCTGGACACCCGTGGGTTCATCTCAATGACGACCACTTCGCCCGTGTCGGGATTGACCGAAAACTGGATGTTTGACCCGCCTGTTTCGACGCCGATTTCGCGAATGATTTTAATAGACGCATCTCGGAGTCGTTGATATTCTTTGTCCGTCAGGGTTTGCGCCGGGGCCACCGTAATGGAGTCGCCCGTGTGGATGCCCATGGGATCGAAATTCTCAATGGTGCAAATAATCACGACATTATCGGCTAAATCCCGCATCACTTCGAGTTCATATTCCTTCCAGCCGATCAGCGACTTTTCGACCAAAATCTGCGATGTGGGGCTGGCGTCGAGTCCCGTCTGGGCGATCGCTTCAAATTCTTCTTGGTTGTAGGCAATTCCGCCACCAGACCCACCCATGGTGAACCCCGGACGAATAATCAGCGGGAACGATCCAATCTCGCGGCCCACGACTCGGGCTTCTTCTAAATTATTAGCTAGACCCGATGGACAGACGCCGACGCCGATGCGCTCCATGGCTTCTTTAAAAAGTTTGCGATCCTCTGCCATTTCGATCGCGGGCAACTTCGCGCCGATCAATTCCACGTTGTAACGATCGAGGGTGCCATTTTTCGCCAAAGCCACCGCAAGATTTAGCGCCGTTTGGCCGCCCATGGTGGGAAGCAGCGCGTCGGGGCGTTCTTGAGCGATGATTTGCTCGACGAGTTCGGGGGTGAGCGGCTCAATGTAGGTCCGATCGGCGGTTTCAGGATCCGTCATGATGGTGGCGGGGTTGGAGTTCACCAGCACTACTTCGTAGCCTTCATCGCGCAGTGCTTTACAGGCTTGCGTCCCAGAATAGTCAAACTCGCAGGCTTGTCCGATAACGATCGGACCGGAGCCAATCAGTAGGATCTTCTTAAGGTCGTTACGGCGCGGCATGGCAGTCTTACAAGTTGAAGGGTCACAAAATCCCATCCATTGTACGGGGTTTGGTCTTACCTTAAAAATAATGATCGAATTTAAATTGGGTTGGCGCTATTGACCCGAAAACGTTGTGGTCTTTACGTCACCTGCACTTCCCATCACTTTGCCCGGTTTTTGATTTTGGGACACGGTAACAGCTCCGGCATTCCCCGAGGTGACTTCGATTTCTTTTTGGGCTGACCAATTCTGGGTGCTGCCCTTCGCCATCGTGCCTTCAAACACGAGTTTCCCATCGGCCTTCACTTCCACCCAGCTATCCTCAGTCAAGTTCAAGCCGACGTTGACTGGACCCATGGTCAGGTTGGGAGATGGGCTTGGGGACGGGCTTGGAGATGGACTTGGCGTTGGACTCGGGGACGAACTTAGAGAGTCGATCGCACTCGGTTCAGCACTAGGAGACTTACTCGGCACCGCGATCGGACTAGGCTTGAGGGATGCTTTGGCTTTGGCAGAAGGGCTAGTAGACGGACTAGGTGTTGTCGTAACAGGTTGCGGACGGTTCGTTATTAAGGCGATCGCACCTACGAGCAACCCAAAACCCGCTAGCCCAGCCAGCGCCGGGATCAACCAAGCGGGCCGATCGACGGGTTCTTGGGGCGCAGCGCTATTGGTTGAGGACGCGATTTTTGAGAAGATGGATTCGCGCTCAGTGGCGGGTTCGTCAAGAGAAACGCGCTTGTTGATGGGTGGAACGAGCGCACGGGCCACAGGTTCTTTGACAATGTTGACCGCGATCGGGGTTTGATCGAGGGGAATTTCTCTGGCGAGGGCTTCACCATCCAGGCCCACGAGTTTGGCATAGCGCTTGATGAAACCCTGAACAAAAATAGGTTCCGGGAGCTTAAAAGTCTCAGCCGCTTCGAGAGCTTTGAGGATTCGGATGGGAATAAAAGTCTTGGTGGCCACCTCTTCAAGCGGCATCCCTTGGGCTTCGCGAGCCGCAACTAACTGCCGCGCAATTTCTCTAAGCTTGTCTTCTGCTGAAGTATTCACCGTTTCATTCTCCTAAAGCCACGTAGGACACCATCAAGTTCCATCAGATCGCCCAACCAGAACCCTAGAAATCTTAAAGCAAATCTTCCCCAACACGCGAACTTAGTTTTAACGCACATTCAGGTCAAATTCCGTCAACTTTTCAGCCATTCGGCCACCAACTCGGGACTGCGTTTGGCTGCGAAGACTTTGATGGCGTGGTAACCGACTTTTTCGCGGAGACGGTAAATTTGCTTAATCGGGAGGTTCATATCCAGGGCGATCGCTTCTTGGGTTTTGCCTTGCAGATAAAGCTGAAGCCACCGAACGGCGTCACTGCCCACTTTATCCGTGAGGTAGAGGGCCAAGTTTTCGACGACGGCGGTGCGGGCTTCTTGTTGCTCTTCGTGGACTTGGTTGGCTTCGTGGTGGGCTATGGCACTCGTGTCTAGCAGGCTGACAGTGCCCTCGGACTCATCGCCTGAACCGATTTCTTCGGAGACTAAACGAATAAAGTCGGCGGTGGGCACTTGGGTCATGCCAGCGCGCTGGGACCGCCGCAAATAATTGACAAAGCGATACATCAGCAGCGGCTGGTTCCGAATCGGACGCAGGCAATACTCTTCGGTCGTCGCCAGCATGAGGGCATTACGCAACCGTCGATCGCCTGTGCATTGGCCGATCCAGGCGGTTTGCTGCTGGAGATAAGAATCTTGCTGCATGAGTTCTTGAATCACCTCTTGCAGCACGTCCATCACCGATCGGGCGCGATCGCGGGACAGGGCAATCCACGTTTTGATTTTGCTACGGATTAAGAACAATCCACTGAGACGCTGCATGAGATTGCGGTAGGCGCGTTCGGGCGGGATATTTAAATAGCGATCGACTAAAATACGGAAGCGGTAGTCCATGGCGTTTTGGGCAATTTTGAGCTGGGCCTGTTCGAGGGTGTCTAGGCGACTTGCGTTGTCTCCAATGAGCCACTGCAAAATTGCGTCATGGTGATGGACGAACTGGGGCAAAGTTTCACAGAGCCGCGATCGCCAAGTTGCCGAGACCTCTTGGGAGGCTCCGGAAGGAGAGGATGCTGCTGCGGTTTTAGGGGAGGAGACGATCGTCATGATGCTAGTCCTGCGTGTTCCAATCGAGCTGCGATCGCCTCTAGCCGTTCCAACGTCTTGGTGTGAAGGGTTGTCAGGGTTTGGACCTCTTCACTCAGTGCAAAAATCTGATAGCCCTGCTGCTGGACTTGCTGCGTTAGCTCATTGAGGCGCTCTGCTACGCAGTCTACAGTATCCGTACTGGCCAAGACCGCATCGCCAATTTGCAGGACCACGGATTCTAAAGTGGGCTTCTGAGGAGCGGGATTGTAGAGGTTTGGGGAGCTATCGGCGGGCGGAATTGCAGAAAAAGCAGCATTGATCATAGAACTAGCAGATGACGAGGGCAACCAATCGAAGAAGACATTAGCGGGATGAGAGATTAGGCCCGTTCAGGTAATCTCTCATTGATGCAAAACTTGTCTCAATTTTAGAGGCTTTTGGAACCGCAAGGCTTAATCTTATCGTTAGGTTTGGGGCACATTGAGCCAATCCCCTACAAATCCGGGTTGAAGAGGCTGTAGGGGCATGGCTATGCCGTGCCCTAGACCTAACGAAGAATCTATCAAGACCTCCGATTGTTTTGAGGGATTGTAATTTTGAGTGATCGTAATACAGGGGGGGAATTACGCCGAGCAGCTCTGGCCTAGGCCTTGCTCCCGTGACGCTTCAGGTGCCACGCCCAGGCATGAGTCAAGATAGCCGTGAGGTCTGCGTATTGAGCCTTCCAGCCGAGAATTTGTCTGGCCCGATCGCCGCTGCCCACGAGAGCGGGGGGATCGCCTGCGCGCCGAGGTTTTTCCTCAGCCTTAATCTCCCGTCCGGTAACGATTCGGGCCGTTTCGATGACTTCCTTGACGGAGAAGCCGTTGCCGTTGCCTAAGTTAAAGCGATCGCTCTTCCCCCCTTTGAGCAAATATTCAAGCCCTAAGAGATGAGCCGCTGCCAGATCCGTCACATGGATGTAATCGCGGACGCAGGTGCCATCCGGGGTGTCGTAGTCGGTCCCTAAAATAGAGACAGACTCTTGCTGACCGAGGGCCGTGAAGAGGACCAACGGGATCAAGTGCGTTTCGGGCTGATGGTCTTCGCCTAGGCGACCTTGGGGATCGGCTCCGGCGGCGTTGAAGTAGCGGAAGGCTACCGATCGCATCCCATAGGCCGGATCGAAGTCCGCCAGAATCCGCTCGACCATGAGCTTGGTGGCTCCGTAGGGATTGATTGGGTTTTGGGCATGATCTTCGGGAATCGGGACGATCGTCGGGACGCCGTAAGTCGCGCAGGTGGAGGAGAAGACAAAATTCTTAATTCCTGCGTGGTTCATGGCTTCGAGCAGCGTCAGAGTCCCAACGACGTTATTGCGGTAGTACTTGTCCGGTGCGGTTACGGATTCGCCGACGTAGGCATAGGCCGCAAAGTGCATCACGGCGTCGAACTGATGAATGGCAAACAACCGATCGAGGAAGGCACGATCGTTCGTATCACCCACAACGAGTTCGACCTTGAGAACGGATTCTACGATGTCCGAATGGCCATAAACGAGGTTGTCAAGCACCACCACGTCATAGCCCGCGTCTTTGAGGGCTAATACGGTATGGGATCCGATATAACCTGCGCCGCCCGTGACAAGAATTTTTGCTTTTTGCATGTGGTTTTGAATTCCGATTACTGAATAGTCGTTGCTGGATGGTTTTTGAGTACTTGATTCATAGCATCCCTTTTAAGAATTCCCTGGGGTAGAGGATTCTGGATGTTCAAGTCTTTATGTTCGAGGCGCTGCGATCGAAATTGATTTGTAATAGATCTTTATCAATCCCATACATTGACTGGGCAAGCTCGAACAGGTGCTGTGGAAGAAAACTTCTGCAACTGTAAATTTTTTGAGTACAATCCAATCTCCGGATTATATCGTCACGGCTAAAACGGCTAAATAAAGGGTGTGTCTTACCGGAAAACGGCACAGGTCTAAAACGAGGTTTTCACAGCAACTGAAGGGAATGGCCGAATGGTTTTATTGGTTACTGACGTTTTTTTATTACTAACCCAGGTTCTCCTCTGGATTTTGGTGGGGCTTGCGGCTCGATTTGTATTGTTGAAAGCTTTACCGAAAGCTTTCCTGGGTGGTCTTGTTCTGGCGCTTTTGGTTGCTGTGACGGCACTGACCTTTTTTAAGGGAGCGCCGGAAACGGGATTATTGGGCGATATTTGGCAAATTTTATCGGTGATTCTTAATCCCTTTGGACTGGTCATTATTTTGCTTTGCGTCGTGTGGCGTGATGTGGAAAATGGAGCCAAGTTCAATAAGGTGGTGTTGCGCATTGGGGTGGCGTCGCTGCTTATTTTCAGTTTGCCGATCGTCTCTAACTTCCTAGCCCAGCGCACGGAATTTGAAGCCGTGCAAATTATGCAAGAAGCCCAGCCGCTCAATGGTGCCCAGCGCGTCATTGTCCTCATGGGCCAAAACACGACGCGGTTAAAGCTTCGCGCTCGAACTGAAGCAGCGCCCCCTGAGAAAAAGGTCGATCGCAATGGCATTTTGCCTCCTCCTGAGCCGATTTCGGAGGGTAAGTTCAGCATGTTGGCGAATTTGCCGCTTCAATTGACGGAACAGGGCGATCGGATTTTAGAAGCGGCTCGGCTATTTTCTGCGGAACGGGGGAATAACCCGGTGCTGATTGTAAGTGCGGGAAGACGGCCCGATCGGGTGGAGAAAAAAGACGAGAAAAAGGAAAATATTTCCGAAGCGGCGGATATTAGCAAGCTGCTTCAGTCGCAGTTTGGGATTCCGGGAACGGCCATTATCCAAGATGATGACAGTCGGACGGTGATTGAGTCGGCGCAAAATGTCCGTAAGATTTTGGAAACTCGTAATATTCGTTACGGCAACCAAATCATGGTGGTGACGTCAGCCATTGAAGCTAGCCGGACAGCACTGACCTTTGCGCGAGAAATTGCGCCGGATGGTCAAGGGATAACGATTATTTCGCGCCCGACTGACTTCTACACCATTCCGCCAGCGGCGTCCCTTGCGAACCGCGCTAAGAATGCGGATTTGATCGAACGAAATTTCATGGTGTCGGATTTGATGCCGAATGTGGATTCGTTGCAGCTTAGTACGAAGGTGATTAGTGAGGCGATGACGTCGCTGTACTACTTCCTGCGGGGCTGGATTCGTCCGTTGAGAGCGGGTTAACGGGCCGAGTTACATCGGGTTATGGTCTATCAAACGCGATCGATTCTTCGTTAGTGAGGAATTGATCGCGTTTTTGTTTGGCCCCAACCCCAATTCTGGGGACTTTGATTTATCCGAGCCGATCGAGGGTGATTCTGGCCGCTTCGGCGACGTTGGGATGTGGGTCTTTGGTTAGATATCGCAGGGCCGATCGGCTTTTTTCGCTGTCTAGGTTGCCTAAGGCTTCGGCGAGGCGTTGACGAACGAGCCAGTCGTCTGAGGTGATGAAGTTCAAAATTTGATCCACTGCATCCATGGCTCCAATCTCACCCAGGGCGGCGATCGCGGCTTGTTGGATCACCACTTCTTTGCTGTCTAAGGCTTGAATAAGCGTATTTTTGGCTCGTGGGTCTTTTAGGTTTCCGAGAGAGACGGCTGCACTAAACCGAACCAGCCAATCGGCATCGTCGTAAAATGCGCGCGTCAAGGGTTCAAGTGCTCGAATATCTTCGAGGTAGCCCAGTGCTCCAGCGGCATCGGCTCGGACCCCATAATCAGGCTCATTTCGGAGTAAATCCAGCAAAATATCCAGGGTTTCGTTGGTCTTCTTCATGCCTAGTGCAAAAATCGCCATCGATCGCACTTGCTGATTAGAATCCTGCAATCCCTTCTTAATAATCGGCAAGGCCAAATCTGCATCCACATCCCGAAGCGAGGCCAGCGCTAACTTTCGGTCTTTGAGTTCGGGGCTATCCATCTGACGCAAAAGATTGTCTAGGTTCGATGACATGGGAATCCTATGAGATTTCGCGTTGCACTTTGGCGAGAAATTCGGGGTAGTTATCGAGATCTTCGGGTGAGTCGAGGGCGGGGCAGATGACCCAGTTGGGTTCGTGGGTGATGCGCTGGATATAGGCGCTGATCGCAGCGGAGTCGGTCCGATGCTCTAGGAGATAGCTTTTGAGCGAAGAACGATTCATGGATTCAAATTCAGGCGTCATTTTTGAAATCTCCATTGACCATCGGGATAAATCAGTATTTCGGTTTCATCACCCGCCAAGATAAAAATCGTTCGAGATTTCTCATCAAAGCAGACGATCGAGAGCGATCGATACATCAACGTTAGTCGTTGACACAGATCAAAGCAAGTCTTTAGCTGGGCGACGGTAGGAATTTTAATACTCCCGAGCATAAAATACTATTTTCAATAAAGTTAGTGTACTCGCTCCGGAATCGTCTGGGCTAGATTTTGGGATGACTGATACTGAGGAGCGATCGGCTGTGGGTTACTTTTCAGACAGACAACAATTATTCGTCTACTATAGTATTTGTGAGCGTAAGGGAAATAGCGCATGAGCTTCTGGGTTTTACTTGTAATCATAATCATCGTCGTT
>JAYUJY010000246.1:0-12708 GCA_043764895.1 Synechococcales cyanobacterium
GGCGTGCCATGCCCCTACAAAACTATCTTTCCAGAGACCGTAGGGGCATGGCTTGCCGTGCCCCAAACCCAACGAAGAATAGATCCATAGGTCTGATTGTTTGGATTGTTTGCAATACTGGGCTTACTTACGCCGCATAGTACTAGGCTAAATTGCCTGCAAACTCTCGCCCAACGCCCCGATCGCACTTTGAAGTTCCGATGCACCTCGATCAGTAGCCGCGATCGTCAACATCACAATGCTATTACTCGTGGGTGCGGGCTTCGCAATCACAACGCCTTTGACGGGTTGAAGTTTACCGCCGATGGTCAGCGTTCCCGACCAGTTCATTTGAATCCCATTTTCAATAGACTGTGGAAGTTCAGATTGAAACCCTTCGCCTCGGCCTAAGGCATTCCGGACCACCTGCGCCAAATTTTCTGGGGTCAACGCCACTCCCGTTAAGAATCCTAACTGCGCCGCCGACTGAGCAACCACCGTATAGGCAAGGCGTCCATCCGTCGCCTCCACCAAAATCGAATCCCCCAAGGGCGACACTCGATACCCCTTCAGCAGCCCAATTTGAAAGCGCCCCGCCGAGTCTTTATGCGCGCCTGCGATCGGCAACGGCTGGACCTCCACGGGGAGGATAATCGACGGCAGTGCTAGCGGCGGTGGTGGGACAACAGCAGGCGGTGTGCTGGGGGTCTTCGTGGGCTGGGGCGGCTTGGGGGGATCGGTGCGGGATCCTGGAATGGGATCGATCGAGACGCCTTCGGTGGTCGTGGGGCTTGGCGCTGTAGAAGACGTTGCTGTGGGGCTGGCTGTGGGGCTGGCTGTGGGAGTAGGCACGATCGGGACCGTTCTCACAGGGGGCGGCGCTTGGGCGATCGACGTCGGCACCTCAAAAAAGCCATGTACTGTCAATAGGACGATCGCACTTAAGCAGCTTAGGGCTAGCGCAATCGATCGTTTGGATGGCCTCCGAGTGCGCGGGTTTCCAGGGGAGGTACGTTTTTTGAGTTGGGCCACAGTTCGATTCTCCACATTCAGTGATTGCTTAAGATTACCGCCAATTCTGGGAGCACACTCTCAGAAGAATTTAATCTTTCTAGATGCGTAGAGACACATCTTTAATAAAATGAGTCCTTCCCGCACATGGGCAATATTAGATGTGCCATACATACGCGGCTGGTAGCGCACCGGAACATCGACCAAATGCAACCCGAGCTTAGTCGCTCCAAACAACAAGTCAAAGTCTCCAAACGGATCAAAATCGCCAAAATAAGTTCGTCCCGCCACTAAATTCAGGTAGTCCGATCGGCGGATTACTTTGGTGCCGCAGAGGGTGTCTTTTATGGTTTGGCCGAGGAGAAATGAAAAGGCTAAACTGAAGAACTTGTTTGCGAGATTATTGAGCCACGGCATCGCATCGCCCGATCGAGGATACACCAATCTCGACCCGTTCACAAACTCCCCTCGCCCCGACGCAATCACCTCAAAGAAGTGGGGCAAATCCTCCGGTTGCACCGTCAAATCCGCATCCAAAATCATCAACACATCCCCTTCTGAGTGATCAAATCCCAATCGCACCGCATCGGCTTTTCCCTTTCCGGTTTGCTGAAATGCCTTCAGCGTAAAGTGCGGATGGCCTTGACTCACCACCTGCTGAATGGTTTCCCAGGTCTTGTCTGTGGAATGACCCTCGACAAAAATCACCTCCGTATGACGGCCTAAAAGCGGTAAGCGATCGATCGCATTTTGGATATTCCCGGCTTCATTTCGGGCTGGAATTACGACGGAACAGGTCAAGCTTTCGTTGGGTGCGTCTAAGCTTTGCGATCGGGCCTCTTGCGATCGGGCGACAATCGTGTTCGTCAAGCCCAGATGATTGAGACCGGGAAGCTGCACGAGAACTCGGTTCATGAGCGAACTCAGCAACGGCACCGCTTTCGGGCAAAGAAATCGACGACCGGATTTTACGGTTTGGAACCCAGTGATGGTCAGAAGATTTTGGACGTCATCCATGGAGAGCCAACTTTGGGGCGGCTGGGGACGGCGCTGACCGATCCGTTCGGCGAGGTCTAAAAGCGGCTGCCAAAGGAAGTTGTGAAAGGTCAAAATCAGCCGAGTTTGCGGACTGCAAAAGGCTTGAACCTGCTTCAACACGGTTTGGATGTTACCTAGATGCCCAAGCGTCCCTGAAATAATAATAAAGTCGAAGGCCTCACACTCATCCCATGAACGATCGGTTGACTTCAAATCCTCTGGCGTCAAGGTCTCTGCATCTAGACAATAAAACTTAAGGTGCGGATATTTGGCAGCAGCGATCGCCACAACGCTGGCCGAAAAATCAATCCCGACGCCCTCTCCCGGCTTCACCCGCGCCAAAAGATCTCCCGTCCCGCAACCAATCTCCAACACCTTCGCTCCCGGCGGAATAAAAAACTGATAAAACACCTCAAGATCGCGGTAGTAGCTGCGATTGCGATGGTTCCACCGATCGAGTTCGGGCGCAATCCGATCGAAGTAAGCTTTCACGATGTCGCTAGAATTATCCTGCGATCGCAGCGATCGGTTGGATTGGGGGGAGAGGGCGAGTGGCATGGCAAACACGGCATCAAACTGCATCGTTAGGATAGGCGTCCTTTAGCGTAATCTATAATGAAAATGCATTTCGTCAAAGTTTGCGTGCAATCTCGGATTCTTTTGACAGAATATACGGGGTTGATTTCATCGATCGCTTTCAACTGAGACCTTCCGCACATCTGTCGGCGTGGCTCAGGTGGGGGATAACACGTTTCCTATTTTGTTTAGGGGTATGGCATAAAAATGATGCAACACAAGAAATTCTCTCCCCAGCAATTTGGATGGGTCTGTGCGCTCGTCGCAGCATCCACCCCGCTAACCACGTCTTTCAGCGTGTTGGCCAATGCGCAGGTTCAGGATGAGGCGGCGTTGGCGAAAAATGCTAAGATTCGCATCCACAGCAGTAGCAGCATGATGGGCTTGAACAAGTCTCTGAAGCAGCAGTTTGAAAGAAAATATTCTGGGTCGTCGGTGAATATCAACACCATGAGCGCTCAAAAGGCGATCGACGATGTGGCGAACAACACCGCAGAAGTGGCGGCAGTAGGACGGGCGTTGACCCCGGCGGAAAAGGCGAAGGGTCTGATGGAGGTGCTGGTCGGTCGCGACAAAATTGCAGTGGTGGTTAGCCCTAACAATGCCTTTAACAAGGATTTGACCATTCCGAAGTTTGCCAAAATGTTTCGAGGGGAAATCAGCAATTGGTCTGAACTCGGCGGACGGAAAGAGGCGATTACGTTTGTCGATCGGGTCAACAGTGATACTCGTCAGGCGTTGGCAGGCTATCCGCAGTTCAAAGCCGGACCCTTCGACTCAGGTAAGAACGCCGTCAAGCTACAAGACACCAGCATGAAAGCTCTGACCGAAACCTTAAAAGCGTCTGGCGTCAGCTTTGTCCCAGCGAACCAAGCCAAAACTCAAGCAGGGCTGCGGACGCTATCCATGCACGGCGTCCTCCCGACTGATGCTCGTTATCCCTTCTCTCAGCCGCTCTACTACGTCTACAACGCCAAATCTGCCGGGGGGATGCGCAGTGAAGTAAAGGCGCTTCTGGGGTTTGTGCAATCGAATGACGGTCAAGCCGCTGTTAAAGCCGCTGGAATTGTTCCGGCTATGAAGGGCGAAGCGATCGCTGCTGCAAATCCCGGAGCCAAAGCCGCAGTCCTGAAAGCAGGCAGCGAGAAGGTCGCGGGAACGGGAACCACGGTTCGGCCCAATGGCAGTCCTTCCCGCATCGAAGGCAAAACAGGCGAAAAAATAGCGATTTCCAATAATGCGATCGCCGCTGAACAAGATGGGAATCTGTTTGGTCTACCGTTCCCAAGTTGGTTACGTTGGCTTCTGCCTTTGGGGCTTTTGGGGATGGGGTTGTTGCTGCTCTTAATGCCGCGCAAGAGCGATCGGAGTGACTTGCGCTTTGACGAAGGTGAAACATCTCCTAATCCTTTATCGGGTGCGGGAACGACGCTGAGTAATGCGGCTCGTAACCCCACTGAAATCGTTGGAAATACGACGAATGCAGGCGCGATCGCTGGAGGGGCGGCGATCGCTGGAGGGGCGGCAGGTGCATCACGACGCGGTGACACGGACGACTGGAATGATAATGATGGCGCACCCTACATCAAGGACGAAACCGATTTCAATAGCTTTGATCAAGCTACAACGGCGGCGATCGGCAATGCACCAACCAACACGACTCAAGCGGTGGGAGACTTCGCTGGAGTAGGTGGAGCCGCAGGTCTAGGTGTTGCAGCAGCGGGTGCGGGAACGGCAGCTTGGGGATTCTTGAAAGGCAATGGCCAAGCAGAACCCGGTATAGATTCACGAGCTACAGATTTAAAAGCTACAGATTTAAACGCTACAGACTTAAAAGCCACAAATCTAAACGCACCGACCAATGCCCCAACGATCAATCTAACCTCCAACGAGTCCACCGACTTTTCCGTTGCGGGTCAAGAGTGGGACTTTGGCAACACCGCCGAAACCACCGCTGATCTGAATGCCAACCCCAGTGTGCTCCGGGATAGCCTCAGCAATACCGCTGACACGATCAGTGCGCCCGCCAACGAAACGGCAACAGGCATGGGGAGTCCCACGAGTAATTTCTTCGGTCGTTTCAAAGATGGCGCATCCAACCTTAAAGGCAGCGTCACTCAAACCGGGACTAACGCCGGAGCAGCGGCAGTAGGGGCAGCCGCTCTTGGTGCAGCCGCTCTAGGGGGAACAGCCGCCAGTGCTCGAACTCGTTTAGTGGGCGATCGCGCAGGCATTGTCCTAGTTCCTCAAACGGCCCGCGAGGCTGTCGTCCGATGGCAGCTCACTGAGTCTCAAAAAATCGATGCGCGAGGTCAAGGGGGCATCGATCTGGCGCTGCGTCTGTATGACGTAACCGGAATTAATCCCGATCGCGATGCCTTAGAGAACTTCTACCAGTACGATTGCAGCGAACTCACCCAAGAACTTCGCATTGAAGTTCCGGTTCCCGCTCGTGATTATGTCGTGGAAGTGGGCTATCTCGATCGCGCTGGCGAGTGGATCGGCATTGCCCGCTCTCTAGCCGTCCACATCGCCTCTGCCTAACCGCGTTTGAACTTAGGTCCAACTCATAAATAGAAACGGTGCGATCGAAGACTATCCTCGATCGCACCGTTTTTTACAACTAATTTTATCCCCGCAGAAAACTCCAATGTCTCACTCATCTATCCCCTCTCCCTTCCGACGCGAACTCCGCGATTCTATTGCGTTAACGGTTCCACTTGCCGCCTCCCAGCTCGCCCAAGCCGCAACCGGATTTGTAGATACGGTGATGATGGGATGGATGGGGCAAGAAACCTTAGCGGCTGGTGGACTGGCGGCGGCGTTGTTTATGACATTGTTGGTGAGCGGGCTGGGGATGATTACGGGCGTGACGTCTTTGGTGGCGGAGGCGCAGGGCGCAGGGAACCGCGATCGGATTCAAGCGGTAACGGCTCAGGGGGTGCGGCTCCTCGTTTGCATCAGTGTTCCTGCATTCATCATCCTCAGTCAAGGCGAAAGTGTGATGGTGGCTTTCGGGCAGTCTCGGGCAATCGCTCAAGACTCTCAGCATTATTTAGGGGCGATCGCTTGGGGTTATTTCCCGGCGGTTGGGTTTATTATGCTGCGGGGGATTGTTTCTAGCATGGGGTCTGCGCGGATCACGATGGTGATTGCGCTGGTGGGGCTGGGCTTTAATATCGTTGGGAACTACGTGCTGGGCTTTGGCAAATGGGGCTTCCCTAATCTCGGACTGGGCGGACTGGCGATCGCCACCTCAATCACTCATTGGTTCACGCTGGTCGCACTGATTGGTTATGCTCTCCGCACGCTGCGGCCCTACGCCATTTTTGCAACGCTGTTCCACTTCGACCCAGCTACGTTTAGCACGATCGTCAAACTCGGACTTCCCGTCTGCATTGCCTTCACCGCCGAAGTCGGACTCTTTAGCACCACCACCTTTCTAATGGGAAGACTCGGCGTCACCGTCATCGCCGCCCACCAAATCGTCTTCCAGACGATCGCTGTTATTTTCATGGTGCCACTGGGGGTTTCCTATGCCACGACGATTCGCGTGGGACTATGGCTAGGAAGAGGCGATTGGGTCGGTGTTCGACGTGCAACTTTTGTCGGAATGCTGCTTGGCGGTGGCTTCATGGCCATCATGGCGACGATCGTTTTGACGGTGCCAAGATCGATTCTTAGTTTGTATCTGGATCTTTCAAATCCGATTAACCAACCCGTTATCCCGATCGCCATTTCGATGTTAACCATAGCGGCACTGGCGCAAATTCTCGACGGCGTTCAAGCGGCAACAGCGGGCGCACTTCGAGCGTTGCAGGATACAACTATTCCGATGATGTTGAGCTTTGCGGCGTTTTGGGGGGTGGGGCTGACGACGGGATATACGTTGGGGTTTGGGTGGGGATGGGGCGGGGTGGGCTTGTGGATTGGGCAGTCCATTGGCATTACAGCGGCGTCAATTTTATTTGTGGGACGGTTTCTGTGGCTGACTCGGGGGCGATCGGCAATAACACCCGGTGATTGAAATCGCGGGCCTAATTACTTAAATAGCGGAATAATCCAAGCTGCACCGAGACTCGTTAGCACAAAGACTTCTAAAGGAATGAGCGTAGAGTTTGATCGCAGCCAATTTGATGGTCGGTTGAGTTTTAAATCGGATAGCCATTCTAAGATGTGGGTGTACCATAGCGCAGGATTATCCTGACGGCGAAACCGCCAATTTAAAATTGACATTAATAATGCGAATCCCCCAACCCTAGCATTCATCAAAACATGAAGTGCAATACATAACACTACGATCGCCCATGACAAAAGGTGAGCGTAGTACCATCCATAATCTAACTCGCCATTAGGCAGCCAGGTTTCGCCCATCATCTTGCCGCTGAAAAGTGCAAACGTGACGGCCAAAATGGACAGCGTATTTGTAATTCGACTTAAGGTATACCACCAGATCGGCTGACCCACTTGAGCAAGTTTGGCAAGAGAATCGGGTTGAACCAGCCGCCTCTGTCCGTTACGGCAAGCGTATATCACTAGAGCCGGAAAGATTAGCAGTGTGTACAACCCAAACGTACCATGCAAACTTTCGATTTCTGGGTAATAAGGCAGCGGAATTCGGCCCCATCGACCATCGTAAGTATCGTAGGTCCAAAAGGCCGTCAGAACAGCAGCAATTAAGAAAAGCCCGGTCAAACCATGGAGTACACGAAGGAGAAGTGGCTGATAAGGTTGGGAAGGTTTCATCGATCGCTGTGACATGGCAGTTCTCGCTTTAAGTCAGACTTTCACTTCCAACAGTTTACCTGTTTCAATCTTCAAACTGACGCGATCGGAGCGAGTCAGTGGTAACGCGAGTTCAATCGCCGGGTTCAATTTGGATCGACGATCGACGTCCATTTTGAGAACGTAGCGGCTTGACCAATGGTTGTTCCAATGTCGTCGCTGACGGTCCAAATCGTCGCGTTTTCGACCCAAAACCGTTTCCCCGTGCGAGTGATGCGAACGCTGCGATAGTTGCTGATGTAGCCTTGGTTTTCAACTTCTTGGAGGAGCCGATCGCGGTGGATTTGGGCGAGGGGTTCGGCGGAGAGGCGAGAGGGTAATGCGGTAAATTGGGTCCAGTCGAAGTCCCAGAGATCGAGGGCTGCTTGGTTTCCGTAGTTGAAGATGGGATCTTGGTCCGTATTGTGGGAAACGATGACGAATTTTGCCTCGAATAGATTGCGGGCTTGGACTTCGAGGGAAGCGGTGCGATCGATCAGATCTTTATTTGTAAAGGCTTTAAAGCTGTTGAGTAGATGTTGGCTATGCTGAACTAAAGCAGGAGTCAGGTCGATCGTCATAGGATTTAGACCATGTTTTGAAGAACGGGTTGATGCAAAATAGGGGTTGCAAAATATGATTGTAATTGGACCTAGTACTGCGCGGCGTAGATAAGCTAGGTATTCAGAATCTCTTCGTTGGGTTTGGGGCACGGCAAGCCAGGTTTTCCTGATGCTGCGCATATTTCTGGAAAATTAACTTAATATTTTAAGGCTGAGTCGTTACGATGAAAATTTAGTCGTTTTGGAGTGTGTTTTGAATGAGCGATATTTTAGCTGAGATTACGGTGAAAGAGTTGGCGGCGAAGATAGCGGCTGGTGGTGACGGGGTGCAGTTGGTGGATGTGCGAGAGATGCATGAACTAGACATCGCCTCGATCGCCGGGTTTCTGAATATGCCGCTGAGTGAGTATGAATCCTGGCAAACCAATATTCACACGCGGCTCGAACGTGAGGCCGAGACCTTGGTGCTCTGCCATCATGGAATGCGATCGGCCCAAATGTGTCATTGGCTGATGTCCCAAGGATTTACGAATGTAAAAAATATCTCGGGTGGAATTGATGCCTATGCCATTCAGGTCGATCATTCGATCGCGCAATATTAATCTAAGAATTAGATTAATATTGCGGACAGTAACTGCCATTATGGAGGTAAACTCACAGCACAATAAAATTTAACTTGCCTCTAAAGAATCTTTAGGATCCGCCAAATTAACAGTTAGTGAAGTATATTGCCCTCAATTTTATGTACACTTCTCCACTAACAAATTCAAATTCTTAGTGACTTAAAATATGGAACACATTGATCTTCCACACGAACTAGAAGGGTTTAGGAGTAAGTTGGAACTAACAGTAAAACCTTGCATTGAGATAAAAACTCATTTAGTGCAAGGTTCTAGCCTGATTCAGAGCAAATTCTTTGGATTCCCTTATGTACCCAAAAGTGTTCCCTATCCCACAACGCCAAATGGTGAGAATCTTTATTTACTCGCACAAATTAATTTTGAGGAAACCCCAAACCTAGAAGATTTTCCAGAGAGGGGAATCCTTCAATTTTATATTGCAGGAGATGGCTATTACGGTCTGGATTATGAGGACCCAACAAATCAAGATAAATTTCGTATTCTATATTTCCCTACTCCCAAATTGGACGAATCTAGTTTAGTTACTAACTTTGACTTCCTTAAAACAATTTGGACGTACAAAAACCATTTTCTTCCCTTCTGGATTTTTGATTCCTATATCCCTTGTCGTAAGGAATGCTTTGCTCTAAGCTTCAGCCTAAATTCAGGTCCTATTCTAAATTATGACTACAAATTTGATGAATTGATTGGCCCTGAGATATGGAACATTCTCTCAGAGAGAGGGGAGGATTTTTGGACTGTATATACTGAAAGATTTGGACAAGGACATCGACTAGGTGGTAATCCCGATTTCTGCCAGCGAGATCCAAGAGCATCTATCTCTAGAGAAGAAGAAGAATACATACTACTTTTACAAATTGGTTCCGATGGAAGTGCCTTAGAAAAGATTTATATTGAGTGGTCTGATCTGGGAATAGGTAACTTCTTTATTAAAAGGTCAGATTTACGAAAACTAGACTTTTCTAAAGTTTTATATAATTGGGATTGCTAATAAATAGCAAAGTTGTTTACCATGCTAAGGCGATCGGAGCCACACTTTCCAGCTTTGCCTTCATCTATGGCAATCGTAGTCGAATTAAAAAAACTCTGCAAGCAGAAGGGTATTAAACAGCCACTCTTTGATTTTTTAAGAAACCTTAAGGGACGAGAAAATTTGTCCTTTAGGGTCTTATTAACCGGGGCCTTGACCCAATTTAGCGAGGACTTCTTCAGGTCCCAAAATTGATAGGTAAGGTTGCTTGAAAGTCCGATCGGCAACGTCTTGTAGCTGATCGGCGCTTAGATTACGGACGTCTTGCTGAAGCGTTCGATCGTAGCCTAGACCCAAACCCAACATTTCATACCAGCCAAAGGTTTGGGCAAGTTGGGCGTTGGTTTGTTTGCTGAGGGCATATTGGCCGAGGAGTTTGTCTTTGGAGACTTGGAGTTCTTCGGCGCTCAGAGGGGTGCGCGTGAGGCGATCGAGTTCATGGGTTAAGCCTTCTAGGGCCGTTTGGGTATTTTCGGGGGCGGTGCCCATGTAGGCGACGAAGTGGGAAGTGTCGAGACGCATGGGATAGAAGGCGGATACTTCGTAGGCGAGACCCCGTTTTTCGCGCAGTTCGACAAAGAGCCGACTCGATAAGCCACTGCCCAAATAGGTATTGATCAGTTTGAGGGCGGCGTAGTCGGTGTTGGCGAGGTCTTCAGGATGGATGGGTGGGGCGAGATGGCCAACCATGACGATCGATTGGGCGGTGGCTTGGGGCGTGAGGATGCGCTGTGGATGGTGGGCGACTGTTGGCAAGACTGGGCTAATCCAAGGCTCGGCGGGCGATGTCCAGTCCCCAAAGACACTCAACACTTGATGCAGCGCGTCTTCAGGGGTGATGCGTCCGGCGATGCTGATGATGAGGTTGTCGGGACGGAAGTTGGCGGTATGGTAGGCTTCGAGGTCGCTGCGAGTTAATGCGGACAGGCTTTCAGGGGTGCCGAGACCGGAGTCTGCGTAGGGATGAGTTCCGTAGAAGGCGCTGCGGAGATGGCCCATGGCAACGCCGAAGGGTTGTTCCTGCTGGGATTTGATGGCTTGAAGCGTTTGTTTGCGTTCTAGATCAATTTCGGAGTCTGGGAAACTCGGCGATCGCATGACGTCCCCAGCAAGTTCGAGCATTGTCGGAAAGTCAGACGACACGCTTTTGGTGGTGATTTGGAAGTGGTCGGAGGCGGAGTCTGTCCCGAGACTTGCGCCAATGGATTCTGCAATGCTGGCGATGTCAATGGACGATCGCGTGGTCGTTCCTTTGGTCAGCAACGAGGCGACCAAGTGCGAAACGCCTTCTTGGCCCGATGGCTCCGATCGCTGTCCGCCGCGCAAGAACATCCGGACTGACACAATGTCCGCCGCTGGGTTTGGGGTGACGATCAGCACAATGTTGTTGGGGAAAACGGCACGAAAAACCGATCGGTTGAGCGACTGAAAGGGTTCAAAAACGGTCACGGGCAAGGCGTCCTGAAATGAGGAGAGTGAGTCTTATTGTAGATCAAAATATCAGCGCCCTTTGAAAAGTCAGCGCACCACGTCATCCAATGCCGCCTATGGAAGACGATTCTCTTCACGAAGGGGCTGCTGCTTCGCCAATGCCAACGGGTACGGGAATCTATGGAAGTAAGTTAAATGCCTCACAGTGTTTTGGGCGAAATAGGCGGAAGTCTCTCTGATCAAGGGTTAGTACAGTCTTGATATTGCAGCGTTCTGCGATCGCCATGACACTAGCATCTACGAAATCGACTCGACTGTCGATGTATTGTTCAAGGATATTTAAATAGTGTTCTGGAGGATCTCTTCAGAATCGATGCTGAGGTGGGGTGATCCGGAGAACAAACCAATGAGTGGGTCAGGATTATTGCTAGATGGAGATTGCAGTGTGGGTTGATAGACAATAATGAAGTCAAGATCTTGGTTGGCAAGTTCAGGGGGGAGTTGGAGGGTGATAGTTCCATCAGGGGCGGTTCGCGATCGCAGTTGAAGGGTTTGCATAGGAGTTAGGGGTAGAGAATTAAGTAGAATGTTTTCTATCTGAATGTTTTCTATCTGAATGTTTTCTATCTATTGTACGGTCCGATCGATCGCACGTTCTAAAGGGTTAAGCCTAAAGGAAATGCGATCACATCTTGGGGCGTTATTTCTTCGCTTCGATCGCCTCTAATCGACTTTTCATGGATTGATTATCTTTTTTCAGTTCATCGAGTTCTTCGCGTAGCTGTTTCACCGACGCATCCGTGCCCACGCGCTTCTGGACCCGTGCTATGGCTTCTTCTGCACTGCGCCTGACTCGCCCATCGGGGAGTGAGACAAAACTGCTCAAAAGGGGAATCGCCTTCGACGTTTCCATGGTTCCCAATGCACCAATTACCGCTAACTGTGCCAGGAAAAAGTGATCGCGGGAGAGTTCTTTAAGGTGATTCAAGATGCGTTCTAGTTGAGGTGCTTCTTGACCTGTCGAAATTGCTCCCAGTCCCCGGATGGCCGCTAATCGTAACGGCTGGGGAATGCCGATGCGGGTGTACTGAACCAATAGGTCCAAGGCAGCTATAGAAGTTTTCATCTTGCTCAGGGCGTTGATGGCTCCCGATCGGACCACTTGGTTCCAGCCATCTCGCGTTTCCAGGACTGACGTCAAGATAGCTAACACTTCAGTTTCTTCGGGGGCATCGGAGAGACCGGATGTGGCAAAGGTTCCCAGGGCCGCGATCGCACCTGATTCAGCGTAATAGCTCGGGTCGCCGGAGATTGCGATGGCTTTGACGGCGGTGTAGGCGGCGGGCGTTTTCTGCTGGGCTAGTGCAGGGATGACAGCGCGGCGGACGTGAGGATTGGGGTCTTGTAGGGCTGCGATCAAGATTTCAACGGTTTGGTCGAGCTTGATGGCCGCGATCGCCTCGATGATTTCTACGCGCACGCCCCAGAATTTTTCCTGCGCTAGGGCATCTTTAAGGCGGTTTAGGGCTTCAAGATTGCCTTTTTTGCCCAGTGCAGCGGCTGCGTGAAGCCTAGATAACGGGTCAGGGTCTTGGACGAGTTGTGCGGCAAGTTCGGGGAGTGGATAGTCTAATTCGACGGTTTTTAGGACGTTGTTGCCTGCGTCGAAGCTGAC
>JAYUJY010000247.1:0-3110 GCA_043764895.1 Synechococcales cyanobacterium
ACCCGCAAATTGAATCCCATTCGCAAGTTGAGGGGGAATCGGAAATTTTGATAGTGGAATATCACCGAGTCCCGCAGCATTCAGATCTTTCATCAAGGCCTTGTCTGCACCGGGAAGCTGGCCTAATGGCGTCTTCGATAAGCCGGGGAGATCGGTTAATTTGAAACTGCTGAGTTTGAAATCACCTAGATTTCCGAGGGGCAGTTTTGCAAGGTCGGGATAGCCTTTGACTAAATCGGAAATGGTTTTAATGCCAGGAACCTCTCCCAATTGCTGACTCATCAGGCTTTGAAGCGGTTTCACGTCTTGCAAACTGAAGTTACCCAGTTCGGGAATGCCTTGAACTAAGCTTGCTGGAGTCAGGGTTTTAACCAGTGACCCAAAGTGCGCAAGATTCAAACTATCGGGCGGGACACCGGACAACTCGGTGATCTGGTCGATCGATAGCCGATCAACCCCAAAAGCTTCCCCGCCTGCTAATGACCCGATCGTCAAATACTGCGTCGGGTCGGCCAAGGTCCCCGGCACTAGGTGCTCGAAGTTAGCATCCGGCGTCGCTTGGTTTAAGACCTGGATGAATTCCGAGTCCATCATCAACGGTGGAAACTGTCTCAGCGATGACCTCGTAAAATCAAACACTTCAGCAGTTTGGGGTCCGGATGCGGTTTGAATTGGAATAGATTGAGTAGCGATCGCATTTCCGACTTCCTGCGCGATCGCAGGTGGTACAGATTCGCATAGCAAAAGCAGGCTTAACGCGAACGCTATCAGCGATCGCCATAGTGATTGAAATTTCATAGGGTTTACGGTTTACTGAAGGGACTGGAGCCAATCAAGGAATTCGGGTGGGATTTCAGATTGAATCACCGCATCGTCAAAGCTTTTACCGGATTCAATCAGCGTGAAGAATGATTTCAAGTGGGGGTCGAATCGCGCTGTCTGGAAGGATTAGGTTTCGTGCAGCAGCGATCGCTAATCCTTCTCGTATCTTCTGAACTCGGGCTTGGGGGGCAATTACACGAGGACTGGCACGAGGGAGCGGGCTAGAACTAGGATTAGGACTTGAACGCGGAGTGCCCGTGGTAATTTGAATCGTTCTAGTCGCGGTGCTTCCGGACAGATACCGCAGCTCAAATTGATAGAGTTTACGGTTACTCCCATCGGGGCGGGTGGTGATGATCGTCATCATGCTATTGCTGTGGCCTTCTGCACCGTAACTTGCGATCGCACGTTGACCAAAGGCAATCGGCTTTGAGATTTGACGCAGATACACCACTGTTGCACCTGCCCGACAACTCCCGTCTCCGGTAGCACTATACGGACATAGCGGACTGTCAAAACTGGCGACCACCCGAGACCGATCGTCTAGGTGAACCTGTCGAATAATCTCACCGCTCGGGATGAAATTTAGATTCACCGTGTGACCTAGGGGAAGATTGATCGTCGGTAACGCATTCTCGCCCTGTAAGTCCTGCGACGGTATCGTTTTGACGATCGACGCTTGAGCCGGGAATGAGAGTGGAATGGCTAATGCGATCGGCAATAGAAACGGGAAAGTACTCATCATGCATAAACTCCTAGAGCGTGATGGATTGATTTACAAAAATCTGTAGACGACGACCTGATGGAATGAACCGGACGTCAGGACGCGAGGTGATTTCGCTAATCCATTGCTGATTCCGTTGCTGTTGCTGTTGCGCCAGAACTGAGAATCCACCTTGCAATGCAGAACCCAGAATATTCGGGGAATTAGAAACAGAGCTAACGGTTGTTGTTCCGGTGGCAACACTGGTGGCAGAACTCGGTTGATTCATCACTTCGCCCACTTTGGACAATGCACCAAAGAGAATCAGGGACATATCACCCGCCGCAATTTCACGACCTTTATCCTGCAATTTATCCGCCATCAAGGGACGGCCTGATTCACCTCTAACCGTGATGGAACCCGCAGGGGGCGCGTATTCCTGGTTATTGATGATGACCTGGAGTGCGGTAAGATCGGCCAGTCCCGTTTTGGGATCGAGCGATCGCACTGCAACAACCAGTTCTGCGCCGATCGGAATCACGACCTCTCCGTCTATACCTTTGAGTCCTTCATCCAAACGAACTATGAATTTTGAACTATTCCCAAAAGCAGCGTCCTTCCCATCAGGCGACCATGCGATCGGGTTAATCAAGGTTGCCGTCGCCGTTGACCCAATTCGTAGTTTCTTGCTTCCCGAATTGCCACTCACGTAGGTTGAAAGACTCGGTAAGCCTAACGTTGAGGACGGTGAGGATGAAGGAGCAATGGTATCCGGGGGACGAAGTGGGGGCGAGGACGCGATCGGTGGAGGCGGTAACGGCGTATTACTACTCGATGCCAGGATGGTCGAGGGGACAGACCCATAGGTTCCCGCTTGCGCCAGGTCGGCCCATTCTTTGTTTGGGTCGATCGGGATTGTTGCAACCGCGATCGGCGGTGACGGTTGAGATACGGGTATCGGAGCGGGAGGAGGAGGAATGGGAACGGGAGGAGGGGGCGTGGATTCTGGTACTGGTGTCGGGGTTGGTGAAATCGTAGGCGTGGGCGTGATCTGTTTGGCCACCGTCGTTTTCTTCATTACAGGCGGCGGTAACTTTTGATTCTTCATCCGTTCTTTCTGTTCTTGGAACGCCAGTTGTTCCTTCGTCGAACCCTCACTTCCTGGCACCATCGGAGAGGCGAACGGCGATGGAGTAGGCGGCGGAGTGACTTGGGCTACGGGAGGTGTCGTGCTCGACTGTAAGCCCCCCACAACGGCCCCAACGGCAACGACTAAGACCAGAACGCCACCCGCTGCTAAACCCAGTCTGGCCACTGGATTAGAGGCAAAGCTCACCCGCGTGCGGAAACTATCTGGTTCAGAGTCTTCCTCAAATTCTGAGAAATCCCCTTCCTCATCAGCCCCGATCGACTGTTCCATCATCGACCCAACCGGAAGAGTACCAGAGTTAGAGTTAGATTGAGAATGATTCAACGTATCAGGCGACCCTTCAACTGATTCATCCTCTAAAATTCCCCACAATTCTTCGTCCGTTGGAACGGCAGCGGAGCTAGTGTTCTTCCCATTTGTTAAAGCTACATTTTC
>JAYUJY010000248.1:0-3100 GCA_043764895.1 Synechococcales cyanobacterium
AGACGTCTCCCCCACATTGCGACCCACTTAGTGCTTATAGACTTCAGTCATGGCAAATTGATCATTATTAAATAAGATATATAAAATCAGGGTAATGTATTGACTAATTTGAGAAAAAGGCTACTATAGGTCACAGAGTCCATCCGTTAACTCTAAAAGTTTGTGATATGGGGGAGACGTCTCCCCCATTCCTATCGCGCAACGATAAGCTTCACTGTCTGACACGCGATCGATGCCGCCACAATCTGATTTCTTCAATAGGATTTAAAGGTCATGAGCACAGCCAAAAAACAGATTCGTATTTGTATCAGTAGTAATGCCGGAGGAAGTGGGAAGACAACAACAACTGTTCATCTAGCCTATGGCTTAGCCCGTCGCGGCTATAAAGTGGTCATTATTGAGCTGGATGGCTCAGGATCGATTGCTAGCTTTACAGGACTCAATCTCAATCCCACACCGGAGCAATCCGTTGCACTGCTACTCAAAAAAGACTTCGCAGGTGAATATCCACTCCAGAATCTTTGGGAAGCCTATACGCCAGGAATTCAGATTATTCAGGGTGGTGGTCCCATTGAGCATGTCATTCGCTATATTCCTCAACATCCGCGAGGATTTTATTTTCTGAAAGATCGTCTGGACGATTACCCGATCGATGCTGATGTTGTTTTAATTGATACCCCCGCAAGTTTAGAGCCGATGGGCGTGGTTGCACTCGCTGCCAGTACTCACGTCCTTTCTCCGATTAAGGCGGAAATCAAAGATGTAGAAGGATTTGCAAATTTTATTGGCTGGTATTATCGCCAAATTGGGGAACTAAAGCTCAACCCAAAACCTGAAATTCTAGGGTTTATTCCAACTCGAATTGAATATCAACGAGCCACGCACCGAAATCTCATGGGAGTTGATAGCAAAGGTCAACTACGCACAGATATTGCAGAGCCAAAGACTCTACCTGCGGTAATCCAAAAGTTTGGGATTTACTGTTTCCCGATGGTGAGGGATTCTAACAACTATCTCAATGCCACTCGTGAACGAAAACCTGTCGGGGTTTACCGTCCAGGTTCCGATGCTGCTAGAGATTATGAACCCATTGTTGAACGCATTGTTGAAATTTTGAAAGGAGCTTAAATCATGACAACGACCTTTGACTTAGATTCGATTTTTAGTGGTGCCAGCGATCGTCAACAAATTTCTCATTTAGAAGAGCAAGTGTCTGAACTGCAATCAGAAATTACAACACTGCGGTCCAATGAAGGAACCAACCTAAATGCTAACGATCGAATTGCACTAGAAGAGCAAATTGCTGACTTAACGCATAAACTCGCCCAACAGGGTGGTGAACACGAAATTGAGATTCAGCTCATTGATCCTGACTTATATCAGCCCCGTAAAGTGTTTGCAAAATCAGTAATTCAAGAACGGGCTAAGAGTCTTCAAGATAATGGACAACTTGCACCCATTATTGTGATTCCACAACCCAACGGACGGTTCACTTTATTTGAAGGACAACTGCGCTGGGAAGGTGCGAAGCAATTACATTGGTCAACCTTACGAACGGTTTTCCTTCGCGAAACATCCCAAAACACAACCATCGATCGCTTCAAGCATCAGGTCATTACTAGTCTTCATGCCCAAAAATTACACGACCTTGACTTAGCCGAAGCTATCGTCCAAATGGCCGTGACGAGATGTGCCGGGTTAGCGATTCGTCAGGATGATATTCACAAAGTTTTGAATTCAGCTATTCGTAGATTGGAACGCGATCGGGCACTGCCTAATTTTGGAACGTTACGGATGGCTCAACGCAATGAGCAAGAGGAGTGGCTGAAGTCAGCACCGCTTAAGACCGATGGAGAACGGGCAATTTTTGCAACAATTTTAGATTTGCAATTAAATCCAGTCTCGGTCAACACTACAGTTATGCGTCTGCTAGGACTCTCAGAAGATCTCAAAGTCATCATCCGACAGGAAGGACTAGAGGGAAGTAAGGCTAGGGAACTGAATCGGTTGAATTCAAAATATTTAAACTTAGAAGAATCCGACGCACAAAATGTCCGTGAAATCGTCACCCATCAAGCCATTCAACAAGATTTATCCCTAGTTGAGATTAAGAAACTAGTCGATGATACGATTCGACAATATCAAGGAGAAATCGTCGTAGAAGTATCCGGCAATCGTTTTGCACATCAAATCAATAAGATGGATCTCTCTCAGTTAAATAATGATGACTTAAAAGAACTTAGAAAAGCATTAGAACTAAAGCTAAAAGAGGTGAAATCGCTATTAACCTAACGTATAAAATACTTTTCCAGAGATACTTACGTTATTCTCCAAACCGTAACCTATTAAGCCACTCCCGCATCTCATCGTGAAATCGACAGTCTTCCAAATGTGTTGTCAGTAGATGAGCGATCGCTCTCTCTACCTCACCCGGCTGAAGGCGTTGGCAATGCCTCCCGGAACGGGAATCGCCTTCACTGTCGCAAATTAAGCTAACCTCCTCTCGGACTTGCGCAAGCAGATCCGCCAGAATTTGAACATCTGCTAGTTTCGTCGCTTGCATTAGAACCCTCGCTAGGATGAGTAGTCTGGACAAGATTTTGAAGGGCCGTGAGTAAATCTGCTTTGCTCATCCGACTGGCATTCCGAATGCCCTGCTGACTGGCCTCTTTTCGGAGCGATCGAATCCGCGTGTCTCGTACGACTGCGATCGGTGGGGCAGGTTCGAGATCATCTATTTTTTGAGAGTTTGAAATTTCTTCTACAGGCTCAGATTCTTGAGAGTTTGAAATTTCTACGGGTTCTACATCTCGCAGCGCTGACTCGAATTCTTGGTATGCAAGCTGCAACGAGATCTGAATTGTTTTGATCACACCCACAATGAACAGCAACACTAGGACCGACAGAAATAGGACGATCGCCCGAACTCTCCGTTGCATCTTTTCAGAAGTCAGCGTTTTGAACAGTGACTTTCCTTGGGGGATGAGCCAATCGATCGAACTCATAAGCTGACCCTCATCTAGAATGCATAAAATCGGATATTATAGAGACTATAATTCATTGTCTAGAAAGCAATGCCAGTTCCTCAGTTTCTAAATCC
>JAYUJY010000249.1:0-3100 GCA_043764895.1 Synechococcales cyanobacterium
ATTTCGGTTAGTTCCTTTTGGAGGAATCCATCCATGAGTATTGTCACGAAGTCGATCGTGAATGCTGACGCTGAAGCTCGTTACCTCAGCCCCGGCGAATTAGATCGAATTAAAGGCTTTGTCACTGGCGGTGAAAAGCGTCTGAGAATCGCTGAAACCTTGACGGGTGCTCGTGAGCGCATCGTGAAGCAAGCAGGTGATCAACTGTTCCAAAAACGCCCAGATGTCGTTTCCCCCGGTGGAAATGCTTATGGTGAAGAAATGACCGCAACTTGCTTGCGTGACATGGACTATTACCTCCGTTTGGTCACCTACGGAATCGTTTCTGGCGACGTTACCCCGATTGAAGAAATTGGTATCGTTGGCGTTAAGGAAATGTACAAATCTTTGGGAACCCCCATTGATGCTGTTGTTGAAGGCGTTCGCGCAATGAAGAGCGTTGCAGTGGGCCTTTTGGCTGCTGACGATGCATCCGAAGCTGCGGCTTACTTCGACTACGTGATCGGTGCAATGAGCTAGTCGAGTTTGAACCTGGATTCGTCCACTGTTCTAACTCAGCTAATTCATAGCCCATTGCTTCGTGTCAAATTAATCGGTCTAAGGAAGTCGAACCATGCAAGACGCTATCACTGCTGTAATCAACTCGTCTGACGTTCAAGGTAAATATCTTGACTCGTCATCGCTCGAAAAGCTGAAAGGCTACTTCGCAACAGGCGAACTTCGCGTTCGTGCGGCTAGCTCTATCTCGGCCAATGCGGCTGCGATCGTCAAAGAAGCTGTTGCTAAGTCCTTGTTGTACTCGGACATCACTCGTCCCGGTGGCAACATGTACACCACCCGTCGTTATGCTGCTTGCATCCGTGACTTGGACTACTACCTCCGCTATGCAACCTATGCAATGCTGGCTGGCGATGCGTCCATCTTAGATGAGCGCGTTTTGAACGGTTTGAAAGAAACCTACAACTCTTTGGGCGTGCCCGTAGGCGCTACAGTTCAAGCGATTCAAGCTATGAAAGAAGTCACCGCTTCGTTGATCGGCGCTGATGCGGGTCGTGAAATGGGTGTCTACTTTGACTACATCTGTTCTGGCTTAAGCTAAGAACCCGTTGAGTCAAATTGTAAATCCGTGAAAACTTAAAGGTGCTGATTTTCAGTGATTCTAAGTTTTCCAGTTGAAGTCAAGGATTGGGTTTAGTGCGCCAAAGGCTAGTGTAAACGCTGGTTTTAGTGGTCTAGGTCCGGTTCTTGACTTCGTTGTATTGACTTAAAGTTCATATTAGGAGAAAGACATCCATGAGAATGTTCAAAGTCACGGCCTGCGTTCCGAGCAACACGCGCATTCGCACTCAGCGTGAATTGCAAAATACTTTTTTCACGAAGCTGGTTCCGTACGACAACTGGTTCCGCGAGCAGCAACGCATCCAGAAAATGGGCGGAAAAATCATGAAGGTTGAGCTGTTCTCGGGTAAGCCCGGAGCAAACACTGGAATTGCTTAAGGACGACCTTGAGATATTCAGTGGGCCATAGAGAATGATGGAGGAGGTTGTCTATGACCTCCTTTTTTAAGGTCTAGTCGTCTGCTTCCTCGTTGGGTTTGGGGCACGGCAAGCCATGCCCCTACAATCCTCTGGAAAGATAGGTTGTTAAGGTCAGGGCTACGATCGCATCTAAGTCTGAACAAAGACAAAAAACCTACTAAAAAAGAGACCCTCGTGAGTCTCTCCCTTCATTGCCTTTCAGCTTGCGGCGCAATGCTTGAGTTGCAGCCTTTATTTGTCTTTGTCGAACCGGGTTCTTTCTACCCTTATCATTACGTCCCTCTCTTCGAGGAGACTCCCAGCGTTTTAATCTCATGACTAATTCACCTGCTATCTCGATAAAGTGGATGGGCGAGGCGAGACTCGAACTCGCACACCTAAGTACCGCATTTTGAGTGCGGCGCGTCTACCAATTCCACCACTCGCCCTTATTTATGCCCTTGTTGTTTCCAACCTCGGCTTTGTCGTTTCCAACTTCGTTAGTATAGCCTACTGAATTCTTTAAAAGCAAGTGATTGTATTCAGGACTTTTAGACCACCGATCGACCTCGCGTGCGCGCAGGACCGGAAGCGGATGAGTAAGCTGTGCGGTTTGCATTTGGCGAAAGGCTTTGCCAAGGTCAGATTGGGTTGCGTTGTCGTAGTCGCGAGCTTGATGGATAAAGGCGTCGAGATTGAGTTGATTCGCAAGACTAGGCGATCCACCCGTGAGCTTCATTAAGACTGACATGGTGATGCGCGGATCTTGGGTGGCAAGCAGGGCCGCCCGATCGCAGCTAAATTCAGCACACCGCACCCAACGCATGATTTGTTCCTGTAAGCCTTGGGTCACGAGACTGCCCCAGGGAAGCAAATTTGTTGCAAGTAGGAGAATATTAGCCAAGGTCAGATAGGTGCCGTGCTCACATTTTAGGTGCCCAAGTTCGTGGGCGATTACGGCCTGAATTTCGTCAGGGTTGAGCAAGTCAAGAAGGCTGGTGTGGATGACGATGAAGGGTTTCTGGCCTCGAATCGCCATGGTGTAGGCATTGGGAGATGGATTTTGTTTGATGTAGAGCTGCGGAATGTCGAGATCGAGGATTTTGCAGGCTTCGACTAGAGAGGCGTGGAGTTCTGGAAGCTGTTTGGGGCCGACTTGGATGCTGGTGGCAATATTTTCAAGATAGAAGAATTGTTCTGCGGTGCTGCCGAGGAGCGTTCGGACAATTAGGTCTAGGCCAGGAAGTTGCTGGAGCGCTTGGGTCGCTTCTAGATCGAGAGGATGACGAAATTGGCTGGCTTTAAGTCCGATTAGGGGTTGTTTGGTCATGGTGGGAAGGCGCAGGGTTCTCGGCGGGTTAGTTCTATGTTTCAATTGTAACGCGATCGTAACGCGATCGGCTTTAGGATGGGGTTTGGAGAGAAGCAAAATATAATTAGACTAAATTGTTAAAGCTGAGTTGTTAAATAAGTATTAAAAAATTGGTAACTACTCAGGCAGTGGAAGAGGAGAGATCGGATCGCCCATAAATAATTGAACCAGAGCATCCAACACATTAGCCCCCTGTTTCCTCAAGGTGGA
>JAYUJY010000250.1:0-12476 GCA_043764895.1 Synechococcales cyanobacterium
AGCGATCGACCGATTGGCGCATACTCGCTTCGTGAATCAAGAAGTCCAAGAGCCAAACCGAAAAGCTACGGCTGTCTTCAGTGAACAGCGTGTCGTCAACGTCGGACATTTTCACAGGTTTTAGGCGGGCCATCGTAGCAGACAGTTCATCGCAGACGAAGAGAATTGGGGCTTCGGGAGAACTGGGCAGGCTTTGCCAGTGGCGGATCATCGCGTAGAGACTTTGAGCCGCGCGGGTTGGATTCTGATCTAAATCTGGATTGAAGTGTTGGTCGGATGACGTCCAATACCAATGTTCTTTTGGGTCTTGTTTTGGCGTGTAGGTGTACAGGAAACCCTGCGGATAGCGTTGCTTGAATTCACCCATGGCAAGGGCGACTAGGATTCCTTTTCCTGTTCGCGGCGGCGCAGAAATATAGGACGACCGCACGGGATTGACCATATTGTCCACAACCGTAGGAATTTTGCAGGTTCCCCCCGCGATCGATGGCGGCGATGCGATCGATGCAGCAGGTGATGCAGCAGGCAATGCGGCAGGCGATGCAGTGAGATCGGGTAAGTTTTGAAGCTGTTGGATTTCTTCTAGGAACGTCGCGATCGTTCGGCGTTTTGGCGTTTTGCCGACCGCTTGGCAAAGTTTTCGCGCGGCGGGAGTAATCATTTGACCATCCTGATACGCTTGCAGGATTTCACCCGTCACCGCATCTACGCCCACAATTTCGGCATAACGAACTAAATCCGCTTCCTTCAAGGCATGACCGATTACGCCCACATCTTTGATGTATTCGGCTTGTTTTCCCTTTTGGATCGCAGACTCTACCGCGCTATAGATAAAGTAGCCCGCAGCGGCAGCGCCCACGATCGGCATTCCCGAAAATCCCGCAATCCCAAAGCCTACTGCCAGACCCGTCATTAACGGGAACGCGGATGAACTGACCACTCCTTTAAGGGCTTCATCCGCGAGGTCTTCGATTTGGTCAAGTTTTGGGTTAGGTAGATTGGAGTATCGGTGCAGTAAACGTGGGACCCGATCGCCTGAAATATTCGCCAGCATCAGGTTTCCTCCGCGTCTTGGTAAAAGAGCCATTGACCCACGATGACCACCAAAATTAACATCGCTTCAAAGCTAAACAGCATGATACCCAGGTCACGGGCGTTGTCGAGGTTGAGCCAAATAGGGTTCATGGATTTCAACCAGAAGCCAAAGGTTTGCCAATCTTTCCAAATTGGATAGGTTTTGAGACCCACGATGAGGTCAAAGGTGTAGGCCGCTAAAGCAAGGGCGGCGGACCATTTGATGAAGAAAAAAGGAATGCGGCGGACTCGTTTAACCGCGCGGCGGGTGTCGGCATTACGATCGTCCTGGTAAGGTTCGAGTTCTTCGTTCAGGGCGATCGATTCTCGGATCGCCGCTTTCTGCGCTTTGGCATCGAAGGCGATTAAAATCCACAGGCATTCCAGGATTTGAACAGGTGCCCAGATCAGAATGGCTCCGATCGTTGAGGCTCCGACGGAGAGATTTTTTAGCAGGGGTCCGAGCAGAGGAATTTCAAGGACCCAGGCCGTTTGGCTACCAACACTGGCCAAGAGGATGGCGTAGGGTTTGATGTTGATGATGGCGATCGTAATCAAGCCCGTGAGAAGCCCTAGAAAGAGAATCCAGAGGACGGATTTTATAATCCGATTATCCGCTGCATCACGGACGAAGCGGGTATTTCTAAGGTTTTTGAAACGGTTAAAAGTGGACATCGTTAGCTCCCGACTTGTGGGCGGTTTGCAGTGGGATAACGGCGCATCATGGCCGTAATACGGTTTCGATCCGGCGTGTTCAGCAGGTCAGAGACCACCGCATGTCCCTTTTTTGAGTCTGAGATCAGGATTCCAACGTTTCCGTAGGCATCGCAAACCGTGGTTCCAGCAGGGAGAAAGTCAGTAGGATTCGGTTTCGGTTTCAGTTTGGCTTTGTTCCAGCGTTGCCAATATTCGCCGGAGAGGACGCCGACATTTTCAGTCAGTGGTTGGTAGGTACTGCTACCCGGTTTTAAGTAGAAAACGCCTTCGCAGCCTGCGTCGAACCGATCGTTAGCCAGGGCGATCGCTTGTTTCTGTAAGGCATGGTTTTGCTGTTTGGCTTCGAGTTGTTGTTGAAGCGGGTCGGGGTTAAAGGCACCACGGTGGACACCAATTCCCAGTCCGGCGACGATTGCGACACTGCTCAGAAGGGCGATCGCGGTTCCAGTCGGGTTCTCTAAGGCTCGCTCAATAAACGGATTCATGCTGAACTTTTCTCCTACAAATACATTAAGGGACAAGACGGATCTGGGTTTAGCCACCGGATGAGGAGAGACGGTATCGGGTTTCGGTCCCTTGCAAGGTCGGCGTCCGAAAGTGGCCCACCGCTTGCAACACCAGTCCTCCTAAACGTCTTGGTTGCGTCTTAATTTCTTCCTGCAACAGTTTCACCATCAGATGCTCAATATTCACCTCAGAGGCCAATACCTGTTGAACATCGGCTTGCGCGGCAGGCAGTTCCACCTGTTCTTAAATCGTGCGGTCTTTGCTATCCTTCCATGATGAAACTGGTGGAGGTCGAAAGTGATGTGCTTATTCTGGATGAAACGACAGCAGGTTTAGAATTCTTGTTATCCTCCAAGCTAACCAATCAAGGCGGCATTCGTCCCCTGTTACTCCGCGAATTTGAACGACGGGTTAAGACTGCACGATTAGTCATCCTGGCAGATGCGGACCTCAATGAAGATGTCATTCGCTATGTCGAGATGATTCGAGGGGAGCGGACTTTTTTGGTGAAGAGCGATCGTAAACCGCTGAACTACCAAACCTATTTACTTGATGGCACCCGCAACCAATCGATCGCGATGTTTCTGCAACGAGTTGACTCTGCACCACCAGAGAAAATTCTGTGGCTGAACTGCGATGTGAAGGCGATTGTTGACCAACTAGATCTCATGCTGAGTCAGCAAGGGATCAAATGTCTGAAGATTACCAGTGATACCAGTGGTGGAGAAATCGAGCAGGAATTCCTCACTTCCAAGGGTAAAATTCTGCCTTACTTCATTGGGCAAAACGTGCACGTCATCCTCAGTTCACCTAGTGTGACGCAAGGCTTTAGCGTTGAGCACCATACAGATTTGATTGATTCAGTCTGGGGAATTTATACCGGGTGTTCAATTTCAGCTCACAGCATTGCTCAAGCGCCCGATCGGATTCGGAGTAATCAAGTGCCCCGTTTTCTCTACATCGCGAAAAAGGGCACGTCTTACAGTCGGTTAAGTCGGGCAGAATCAACGGGTAAGTTTCTCCGAGAATTTAAGTCAGTGCAGTCAGCAACTGCCCGATTAGTACGCCATGCCCTGAAGCCGGAGACACTCGGCCAGGTTGATAATCTGGATTGGGAATCGGAAAATCTCAAGTTGCTCGCATCATTTGGTGTTCGACGGAATCGAGGGATGCGTGCCTTGCGCGAAACGGTAATAGCTCTACTGCGCCAAGAAGGGAAGCAGGTGGAAGTCATAAAGCCTTGTATCAGTAAGACTGAGGCAAAAGAAATTGAGCAAAAACTCAAATTCACCAGAAATTTTATTTTACTGACTCACGCTAAGTCTGTGGCAACCGCCCAGGAACTCACTGAATTAGAAGCAACAGGACTCGAACATAAAAGTCGCAATTTCGTCCTCTCCCCAGATGAACTCCATTCGCTGGAGCGGTTTTATATTGCTCAATTTTATCGTCTGGGACAAGTCCAGATTGAAGATGTAATTATTGATCGCCTAGGCAAAACGCGGAGTGAGGTGAGACATCTAGAAATGGTTTTAAACGGGGGAGCGACAGCGATCGTACTGTCAGCAGAATCCATTGAGCAAAATCCCGATACCCCTCAGGACTGGTCAAAAGCTGTCGTTCAACACAAGCTTCTGGACCTTAGTGGATTACGGCAGTTGATTTGTGACATTTATGCCGGGGAAGTCACTGAATTAGACCCAGAACGGATGGGAACGATCGCAGCTTATCTTCAGGCTCATCCTCAAGAATTTCAATTGGCATTTGGGTTTAGCCGGATTGACAAAGTGTCCCCAATGCAGGCTGTAACTACAGTACTAGATTGGTGCTGTATAAAACGCTCTGTTCATCGGAAAAGAGCTAATGGAGAGGTATTGCGGATTTATAGAATTGATCTCGAACATCTTAAATTTTTGCAAAGCCTGTTACAACAACGATTGGAAGCTGATCCAGCTCCATCTATAGATCAGATAAATCAGGGAGCTGGATCAGAAGAAGGAAGAGATCAGAGCCTTCGTCAGGTAAATTCAGTAAATAAAGATTTCTTAGGAGAAAGGGATGAGCCTGAGTTAGTGGCTAAACTTACTTCCTGGAAAGCTGGATAAATTCTCTGCAACTTTTACCATTTGATTAGACAGCGTGTGACAATCTCTTTAATCAAGCCTGAAAAAAATACCGTGGAAATATTGTGTCCATGACTCAAAAAAGAATTGCAATTGCCGCCCGAAAAGGAGGCGTTGGTAAAACTACGATCGCTTGCGGATTGGCTTCCGTAATGGCAAGCCAAGGGAAACGAGTTTTGGTGGTTGACTTAGATCCGCAGTCGAATGCTGCTTACGTTTTGGGTGCGAATCCAACAGCTCCCGGAACGGCAGATTTGCTAACAGGGGGATCCCCTACACCCTTGGAAGCGGCTCCAGGACTCTACGTTTTACCGGGTGGACCGGAACTTGTCAGTCATGGCATTCAGTCGTTAGATCCTGAAGATTTGGCGGATGTTGTCAAACCACTTCAGTATGACGTGATGATTTTTGATTGCCCTCCAGGCGTCGAATATCTAGAGCGGTTAGGCATCGTGGCTGCTAATACTGCGATTGTTTGTACCGACGCACATCCCTTAGCGGTGATGGGTGCTGGACGGGTATTGAATGAGCTGAACTTGCGTAAGCAGAAAGGACGGAAAGGGTCGCAGCGCTGGGCAATCGCACTCAGTCGAATCGATTTGCGTCGCTCAATGGATCAGGCACTTGATAAGCAGTTGGCGGAAGCTTATCCTGAGATTGCAAGATTAGTCGTTCATCAAGATGCTTCTTTGGCTTGGGCAGGTGCCGAACGGATTCCTTTGATGGACTATGAAGCAAATTGTCGTGGGGCAAAAGATTTGAAAAAGTTAGCAGAGTGGGTTTGGAATGGTTAGGAAACGAAAAGATGTTTCAGCGCTGTTTGACTTAGCGACCGACGTTGCATCAGAGATTCACCAGCAGGACCAGATTGTTGAAGAAAGGTCTGAACAGGACCGTGCCCAACGGGTAACGTATCTACTGGGTCAGATTGAGCCACGCGTAAATGATACTCGCCCTCTTCATCCCTTACACGTTTCGGATTTGGTTGAATCGATCGCTGCTCTGGGGTTAATTGAGCCATTGGTGATTGATCAAAGGGGGCGATTATTAGCAGGTGCTCACAGACTTGCGGCTATTTCTTTATTAAAGGACGCTTCGCCGGAGATCTACCAGAAGCATTTTGCAGGAAATCAGATACCAGTCCGTTTGATGCTATTTGATGCTGATGTCGATCAAGAACGGGCTTTACAAGTTGAGCTAGCAGAAAATGAGAAACGAGTCAATTACTCGCGTGACCAGATTGAGCGACTTGCTGAACGACTGAGGGCATTGAACTATCGAGATACAAAAGGTCGTCCCAAGCAGGGAGAGAAAGCCCTCGGCCCTGCTTTATCAGTTGCGATCGGGGTCTCGACTCGTTATGTCCGTAAAGTCTTGAGTGAGCAGGCAGCCCGAGCTGAGCAAGCAGTTAGAACTGAACACGCTGAGCGAACGGGTGAACCTATTTTGGAAAATAGGAACTCACATCCTATTTTAGAACGGGTTAAATATCTGAAAAAATTGGAGGCGTCCTTAGAGGCATTTATAGGGTTACCTGAGGTCGAGTCTCCTAGTCGGCAAGACATGAGTTTGCACACAGCAGCGATCACTTTATTAGATAAGGTTCAGACCAGCTTGAAACAGCGTCGGCAAAAGTCTTGACTGATGTGAGCAAGCGTTCAGGAATCTTATCTAATAGTGAAGAGAGCTTGCTCCGATTCCTCTAAGTACCACAAGATCGGGAGCTTAAGATTCTCAGACACGAGTAGTTTCGATCGGCTATGGCGCATAAATCTCGACGATCGAGATTCATAATGTAAAATTATCTTGTACTACAATTGGGTTTTTGTAGGACAAGATAAACGTACTTTTAGTTATCTGAGTTCATCTAGAGTCTGCTTTATGGAAGAGATCCAAGCATTTGAAGTGCCACAAGGTCAGGGAGTTAAGATTTTTAGAGGTCTAGTCGTCTCGATCGCCTTCTGTAGGCGAGTTTCAACTATCGGATCTCTTAGTTTAAAACTATCTTGTACTACAAACGGAATTTATGTAGTACAAGATAATCGCACTTTAAATCGGCTCAATCGTCTGAAACCACTATCTATAAAGGAAATCGACCTAAATCAAGCCGATCGAAGCTTGTTCTTTTTTGTATCACAAGATTGGGAGTTTCCAGTTCTCAGACGGAGAAAGTCGATCGTCTGTAAAGGTAGAAACTCAGCAGTCGGATTCACAGATCTGCAACTATCTTGTACTACAAATAGGATTTATGTGGTACAAGATCAGGGAGGATACAATGCCTCGTAAACCCTTGCCGCATCTTCTTGCCGCTCAAGCCGATCGACTCTCGCTCACCGATCTCAAGCAGTTGGTCGCCTATTTAAGTGAACAAATCCAAGAACGCGAGTCAATTGTGGAGGCCAATCAGCCGACGCCTGAAGAGGGTTGGCGGTCGGAGTACCGCAAATGTGGGAAATCTAATTGCCGCTGCGCAGATGGCCAGCAGCTCCATGGTCCTTACTGGTATCGGTCGGTGCGCAACGGCGATCGGACATCTAAACAATACTGGCGGAAAGGGAAGGCGATCGATCGGTGAAGGTTTACGTCATGCGTTCTGCGATTAGATCAGAACTATCGCCCCGGTGAATTTTAATCCGACCCGTGAGCTTGGTTTTACCCGTGAGCTTAAGCCAACCACTTCCAGAAGCCTCGTCAGATTCATCATTGCCTTCCCAGGTAAAATCAAATCGTTCCTGGTCCGCTTCTTTAATGACATCACCGTCAAGTTGTCCGCAGACCAGACCAAACTGAAAATCGCCTGATCCTTGGGCATCGATCGTGATGTAGGCGGGTACATCCATGTCTAAGTACTCACTGTCCCATTGATCCATTTCTGTGATTCGCCATTGACCGCTATAGTTCATTGAAGTTCTCCATAAATCTGAGTTTGATTAAAACATTAGTCTGCCATGAGCTTTGCGATTGCGGGACGATCGCTACAGCGTTGAAGCCACGCAGTCACGTTGGGAAATGGGCTGAGATCAATTTCCATGGAACTAATCCAACTAACGATGCCGTGCAGATGGGTATCGACGAGACTGTAATCGCCGAGTAAGAAGGAATGGTTTGCAAGTCCGTCGTTGAGAATTGTGAGATAGCTGGCGAGGTCAGCGATTGCTTTTTCCTGTGCAATCGGGCTGCGCTGCTCAGGCGGAACCCAGTCCAAGGAATTGGGTAGAACTGCGCCGTCACTTTCCGTTGGGAGTGCTGCTGATAAACGTCTACCTGCTTCAGCTAGGTTGACATTACTCCAGACAATCCACTTTATGGCTTCGCCGCGCTTCGGTCCTGGTTTGGGGTAAAGATTGGCATCAACACCGAAAATTTCACCGAGATACATTGTAATGGCGGCGGATTCCCAGATGGCTATGCCCTCATGGACGATGACGGGAACCCTTCCGTTGGGGTTAACGTGGAGGAACTCGGGCTTTCGAGTATCGCCTGCGGTGATATCGAGATTCACGCATTCATAGGGTGTTTCAAGCTCAGCGAGAACGACTTTAGTCAGGGTTGCCGTAGACATCGGTGCGTAATAAAAGATGAGACTCATTATTTCTGCTCCTAAGGTTGGTTTGCTATTAGAGTACTCTGAACGCTTGACGTCCTTGTTTCCTCGTTCATATGACGACATGAATCGGTGTCCGCTGTAAAAATTGCGATGTTAAATTCCCAATTTTTCTATTTCATTGACGATCGACTATGACTCAGATAGGTCATAGTCGATCGTCCATATAGTGGGTATTTAGGTGATCAAGTTTTTTGAGATAAATTTGTCTTGTACTACAATTCTAGCTTTTGTAGGACAAGATAAAAGAGGAAGAGAAGTTTATTATTTATCTACCTTAGTCAAATAAACAGTATGATCTTCGTTAGCTCGCTAAATATTTGATGCATCCTCCTCTTTACTAAAACAGACGCAGACCGGAATAGGGTAAAGTTGCCCTTCGGTGATATGGCGGAGATGATTAACATTTGCCAAATTAGTTAAGGAAATAAAAAGGGTATCGCTTCCGAGGTCCGCACATTGTTGGACATATTTTGCAAAAGAATCATGAGTGTGATTAGACCAATCTGAAATGTGCTGGAGGCGAACAGGTTGAGTTACTTTCTTTCGGCTTGCTCTTAGTTTAGCTTGACGTCCCATGGGTTAAACGCTCCAGAATAAGATGAGTTTTGGATTGGCTAATGCTTTGACCCTGTTGTGTACGGTTGTAGTAAGTCAACGTATTGCGATTATTTTCGGGTGATCTGATGGACCTTATTTAGAACAGCATCGGCCCCAGCGACTTGATAAAGTGCCGGGACGCAAATGTCCAAGTTTTGGCCTTTGAGAATACGATCGAGCCTTCCTGCATCGACCCCAAGCCTCTCTGTTGCCGCCAAGAGCAATGCATTGGGATCGCCTGAAATCGTGACGCCCGATCGCTGCGACCAGTTCATCCAGCCATGCAGTTCGAGAGCGGCAACGAGGAGAGCATGGGAGCGATCGCCGTAGGGATTTTCACCGTTGAGAATGCGCTGAACCTGGGCAGAGACTAACTGTTCTAGCCTTGGAATCCCTTCCACATGGGGAATCCCAGAGTGCAAGATGACTCGGGCCACTCTCGGTTTCTGAATAGGCTGAATACCAATATCAGCTAATGAATTGACCGCAATCGGTTCGCATTGCTGGATGGAAACATAGGAAATTCCTGACGGTCCGATCGTCGGTGCTAAGACAGTGAGTCGTCCTTTCCCAAGAATTTCGCCGCGATGGTTGGGTGAAGAATCAAAGCGGAAATTCGTAAACTCCAGCGCAAGTTTACAGCGCACTGCAAATCGCCATCCACCGCTCTGGGTTTTCTCCGTGAATGTATTCCGCAATCGTGGGAATCGTCGAAGCCAACTTTGAACCGATCGGTCACAATTCTGTTGAGAAGAATAGCGTTTCACATCAATGTCAAGCCAGTAGATATTTCCCCATCCACCCATGGTCATGATGCCATTATTAGGGTGACTAAACCATCGATCGATTTCGTGTTGTTCTGGTAGTAGATATTGGTATTTTCGGTGGGGCAGAAGATGAGGAAACCCGTGGATATCTAAGTAAGAAGGATTCTTCCCAGTGAACGCAGGTTTTGGCCGATTCCCGTTCCGGGAGGCAGAGCTAACGCGGTCGTAAATAATCTCTCCATTTCGGATGAGTGGAAACTTTTCTGAATCTTGAATGGGTGCAACGGGCAAGACTAGGAGACCGTGGAGTTTTAGCCAAGCGATCGTGTTTGAACGGGTGAGATTATTTTTCATGATGATGTGAGTGATAATTTTGCAGCGTCAAGGCGATCGCCTTATCGTTCTAATGCGATGGGTTGAAGAATCGCATCACGAGACTCTAAAAATTTGGTGTGTGCGGAGAAACGGGCAGCATCTTGATGCGTCAGAGTGGATTGAATTTCACCCTGTTCAAGGCGAAGGATTTCACCGCGACCGACAGCTTGGATGGAAAGGCGATCGTCATTGCCTAGGATTTGGTAGATTTTGCCTTGGAATAGGTCTCCATCGGGTGTTGGCGTCCCTTTGGATTCAAGAACGTGGAGAGCTTGTTTAATGACGGCTGAGACCTGTTCTCCCCACCTTTGTTGGTCATCTTCTCGGACTTGTTGAGCGCGATCGGAGAGTGATATGGGGTTGGTTTCAAACTGGTGTTGAAGTTTGTCAATCTGCTTGAGATGCTTGAAGCTGCGTCCGATTTCTTGTGCTTGTTTGCGCCAAGTTTGAAAATCTTCCGCTGTAATGCTGGGTTCTTCTTCGATATACTCGATCGTGTATTCAAAAGATTCCTCTTGCAATTCATTGATGGCGATTGGATTTTGAACGGTAGCCATCTCAAAGAGTCCACCTTGGGTGAAGGTTTCGAGTTCTGCTGTCGTCTGCTTTAGGATTGTCTCTTGAGTGATTTTAGTTTGTGGTGTTGTCACCTCAATGACAGGTGGGATGGCCTCCAGTTGTGTCTGGATGATCGCGATCGGGATGGGCGAGATGGTGTTCGTTTTGGGTTGTTCTTTGACCTCTGTGAATTCAGGTAATGCGATCACCAAGAAATTTCGAGCAATGTCGTGATGATTGGACGTGAGTAATGGGTGTTGGGTCATCAGGATGTCTAGAACTGACTCAATCTTTTCATCAGCGACTGTTGCCCTCATCGCACTATTACAAGATACAAACTCATCCCCGATCGCGTCGAGCAAAGCCGTATTGAGAAAGAACTTACCGCCTTCTGCGCGAGTTTGGGATGTATTGAGAACCCAGCCCTCGGATGTGTGATGAATTCGGAGATGATTATCCGGTGTTTGAACCATGCCGCGTCCATCGGTCCAATCTTGGATAAACGATCGGACATTATCAACCGTCTTTAAATCGACCGATTGTTGAGTCAGTATCTGAGTTGCATCAAACTCCCTAGGCATGAGAAGCCCTTGTCTGATGTTCCCGTCCGCCGTAGTGAAATGAACAAAGCGCCCGCCACTGAAGGCATCGAAAGCCCGGATAAGATTGCCTGTACAAACTTGCCGCTGTTCTCGACTTTCAGTTTGGTTAATGTCAAATAGCGTATAGGGATTAGTCTTGAGCGTATCTACCGCCATGGATGTGACGTGCCAATGGGAGTCAGAATCCGCCTGGATTTGGGAGAGAGGAATTTTGATACGCTGAGACCCATCGGCGACTAAGACGTGTAATTTCCAGTCGGATGCAGCGGCAGGATTGGTGCTTTGATGTGCTTTTTTCACGTCCTCAACAACGCCGTAGAGGGTGGTTCTTCCTGGCTCAGGAGTAGATAAAACGATCGGGGTTCCAGTTGGATAGGACCTAAGATGTCTAGCGACATTAAGGACTTGTTCAGCGAGTTTCCCAGAGAAGCGATCGATTTTATCAGGGTCACGATATTTTTGAGTAACGCAGTCTTTGTAAAAATCTGCATCATCTTGAAGGGTGCTGACCTTTGCCGAAGTCTGGGATCTTGCCATTTGCTGAACGGCGTTCCGATCGTGCCTCCCCAAATCATCAACGGGATCAATACCCAGGGTTTCGCGAACGGCATTCACGACTTGAAGTTGAGTGAGGGGTTTATTTGTGCTTTTGACATCGATGACTTCAATGTGAACGGCACTTGCAAAAGGACCAGGCCGATCGCCCATGGCAGGTTTGAATTCCATTTGGCCGATCGTTCGGGCATCCAAATCAAGTCGTCCGGCTTCGAGCTGGTTATCCCCGATCGCGCGTTGGGATTCGATGAGTGATTTGTAATGGTTCTCGATCGTGGCGTAGAGTTCCTCCTGGTCTGCTAAGGGAAGAATAGGAATCCGCCCGGTTACTTTTTCAATGAGTGTAGTAGGCGTAACGATTTCAGCCTTTTTCAGTTGCTCTAAGGGATGGCCTAACGCGGCATCCAATTCATAATCATCCGATAGCAAATCCATCACGACTTGCTCACCGTAGGGATTCATAAAATCGACGACATCGGTAAGTGACAAATTAGATTCCCGTGCGGCGGTGGTGTTCGCATTAAGGAAAGCCATCTTTTTCATGAGGATCGCGCCGGGACGTTTTTCGGCGGGGATATCGGACATGACGAGGGAGTAGTTAGGTGGAACGACTTGCCCGGTGCGATTGACTCGTCCTAACATTTGAACAAATTCGTTGATATCACCTGCGGCTTGGAGGATGTTCATGTGTCGGGGTCGCTGGTCCGCAAAGGTTTCAGAGGCATGAAGCGAAATGCCCGTGGCCCCTGACTTATTTAAAATCAACACATCTAAATCACCCGAATTAAATTGTTTGACCGTTTCAATTTTGGCATTGGTTTTGAGTTCAGAGCTGCTGCGAAGTTTTAGAGTTGTAGTGCCATCATCTTGGTATTGCAATGTCTCACGACGGCCTGTTAAGTAGTCATGCAAAATCAATTATATACTCCTTTCCGAATCCTTTGAGCACTTTTTCGATATAGGCCGCCAATTGGTCTAGACTCTCATAAGCATT
>JAYUJY010000251.1:0-12376 GCA_043764895.1 Synechococcales cyanobacterium
ATTCTTCGTTGGGTTTGGGGCATGGCTTGCCGTGCCCCAAACCCAACGAGAAGGAATTGAATATCCGGATTATTTAAGCCGCAGACAACTAGCAGACATTACGGCTTCATGCTGGGCTGAATCGCACCGATTAAAACACCGAGAATCTTTTCCACCCGATCGATGTAATACTCTGTCAGATCGATCGTAGCTAAACTCTGTTCCAACTTCAAAAATCGCCACACCGAGCCGCTCGTTACGACCCCATAGATTACCGGAATATTTTCATGGGCTTTTTGGTTGAAGATTTGTGCAGCTACCATTTCAGCCATGCACTGGCCCAAGCCGCCGATTACATCCTCATTTTTAGCCTCGACGATCGTGACGACCGGAGCCGTAATTTGCATTAGATCCGGCGTCGCCGCCAACAAAAAATCACATCGTCCCGTCAACCCTTTCTCCGCATCGACGCTGAAATCTTTACCCGAAAACAGAGAGATCTGTGATTTGAGGTATCGCCGAACGTCTGCCAAAATCGGTGCAATGATAAATTCAGATCGGGATTTTTCACTATTGATCGCAAGGCCCAACGGCACAAATTCCACCAACATCTCGGATAGGAGCGCAGAAGGTTCGATCGCAACGCTGGACGCAAACACGTCATTCTTGTAAACGATCGTCAGGCCCAGCTCATCTCGTACCCGATTTAATGTGAAATCGCTGTATGCCATCACGGTGTCCTCTCGTTTTAATCCCGACTTATTTTATCGGCTTTTGGAAATCGATTTTACATTGTGTTCCACTCCTATCCTAGAATGAATTTCTGGTTGTCGATCGTACTAAATTCACGCCTCCACGCAAGGTCTACAAAAAGTAAGCTTATGTTGAACCCAAATTTGGATGAAGTCCAGCTCTCAAAGGACGATTACGAACGGTATTCACGCCATATCATCCTGCCGCAGGTCGGCGTCGATGGTCAGAAAAAACTGAAGGCCGCAAGCGTTCTTTGCATCGGGACCGGGGGATTGGGATCGCCCGTGTTGCTGTACTTGGCAGCAGCAGGCATCGGTCGCATTGGCATTGTGGACTTTGACATTGTTGATACGTCCAACTTGCAGCGCCAAGTGATCCACAGCACGTCTGGCGTTGGCAAAGCGAAGATTGTGTCCGCCAAAGAACGCATTCTCGAAATCAATCCCTTCTGTCAAATTGATCTCTACGAAACGCGCATCAGTGCTGAAAATGCATTGGACATCATCCGTCCTTATGATGTGGTGGTGGATGGGACGGACAATTTCCCAACGCGCTATCTGGTGAATGATGCCTGCGTGATTTTGAATAAGCCTAACGTTTATGGCTCGATTTTTCACTTTGAAGGACAAGCCACGGTCTTTAATCACAAAGGCGGCTGGGTCCGGACAGACGGCTGGGATGCGCTCACCCCAGCGGAGAAAACTGCCGCACGCAAGGCCGGGAAAGACTGGAACTACGACCAAAATGCACCGAGTCCCAACTACCGTGATTTGTACCCTGAACCGCCCCCTCCTGGCTTAGTTCCATCCTGCGCAGAGGGCGGCGTGTTGGGGATTTTGTGTGGCGTGATTGGGACGCTGCAAGCAACTGAAGTGGTCAAAATCATTCTTGGAGTCGGCACCACTTTGAGCGGACGGCTGATGCTTTATGATGCCTTGAACATGAAGTTTCGCGAGTTAAAACTCAATGTAAATCCCGATCGTCCAGTAATTGACGCACTCATTGACTATGACGATTTTTGTGGGGTGACGAAGGCCAATGCAGAAGAACAGGCGGCGAAAGCAAACATGCCCGAAATGACCGTTACGGATCTCAAAGCGCTGATTGATAGTGGCGCGACAGATTATGTCCTAGTAGACGTTCGCAATTCCCACGAGTTTGACATTGGGAAGATTCCGGGTGGTATTTTAATTCCATTGCCCGACATCGAAAATGCAGACGGGGTGAATCAAGTTAAGAAAGTGCTCGGCGATAAGAAACTCATCGTCCATTGTAAAGCAGGCGGTCGATCGGCCAAAGCGATCGCCATTCTGAAGGAGAAAGCTGGAATCCAAGGCACAAACGTGATTGGCGGAATCTTGGCTTGGAGTAAAGACGTCGATCCTTCAGTGCCGGAGTACTAATCTCAAACTCTCTCCTATGGAAAAACTCCTCTGCGAAACGAGGCTAGGGGAGTTTTAAGAGTATGGTGCTGAATGACGATCGATCGTTCAGGGTTAGAATGATAGGAAACATTAGCTCTGTATTATTAAGTAATTGCGTATCTAAGGAATTAACATGAAATTTGAATTCAAAAATCATACCAATGGTTTTACTATTATTGAACTATTGATCTTCATTACGATCAATGGTTTATTAGCATCAGTCGCCCTTCCCCAATTCTTAAGCCAAGCTCAAAAAGCTAAACAAACTGAAGCAAAAACGTTTGTTGGAACAATGAACCGTGCGCAACAAGTTTACTATATGGAGCATCAAAATGTTTTTGCCTCGCCAGCTCACTTCAAAGATTTAGGAGTCGGAAAGCAAACGCAGACGCAAAACTATATTTACTCGATTACAGGTGGTGGACGTGGCACATCTGTTGTGACCAATCAAGCAATTCTGAGACAAGTCAAGTCACCGCTGAAAGCCTATACTGGCGGTGTGTCCGCGACACTTTACCCAGGGACAAATGATACTACCATGACGCAAACCATTTTGTGTGAGGCTGCTAAGCCTGCTCTCTATGGTGGTGTTATGACAGGTGTGGTCAAGTATTCTGCTGTCGGACCTCCTTTATGTCCTGTCAATATGATTGTAATCAAGTGATTTAATTCAACATCACAATTCAACATCACTCGTGAGAATCACAGGCATTATGTTAATTCAAACCCTCAAAACCCGCCGTCAAAACCTTGCTAAGCTAGTCGATCGCCCGGTTATTCTGTGGTCAGGCGATCGGCCTAGTCGTAACTTCCCCGCCAATAAATATCCCTTTCGCGCGAGTAGTCACTTCCTTTACTTCGCAGGGATTCCTATTCCTAATGCAGCCATTCATCTTCATCAGGGCAAGCTCACCTTATTTGTGGATGATCCCCATGCGGGAAGTGCGCTATGGCACGGTGAATCTCCGACGCGCGAAACCCTAGCTCAAAGCATAGGTGCAGATGCGGCTTATCCGCTCTCAGAATTGCTTCCGATCGAATTCCCTAGCGAAATGCTGGTGCTAAAACCGTCAGTTTGGGCAACGGATGCGCTAACGGTAGGACTCATCGATAAGACACGGGAAGATCAATGCTACGTGCTCGATCGAAGTGTCAATACGCCAAACTTTCCTGATGAAGACGATATTGCCCTCGCCAACGCGATTGTAGTGCTACGATCGCAACATGATGAACTCGCATTAAGTGAAATTCGTAACGCTGTGAAGGTCACTAAAGATGCTCACTTTGCAGGAATGCGATCGACGCGGAATGCAAAAACGGAAGCCGATATTCGAGCTGCGATGGAATCGGTGATTATCAGTCACAACATGACGATCGCCTACAATAGTATCGTCACCGTGCAGGGCGAAGTGTTGCACAATGAACATTATCACCATTCGATCGCATCCACGGACTTGATTCTGGCGGATGTCGGTGCGGAAACGCAGAATGGGTGGGCGGCAGATGTGACGCGGATTTGGAGCGCATCGGGGAAATTTTCATCCACGCAGCGGGATTTATATACGGTTGTTTTGGCCGCCCATGATGCTGCGATCGCTGCTGTGAAACCGGGCATAGAATATCAGGCGATTCATTTACTGGCTTGCCATAAACTCGCTGAAGGATTTGTGGACCTTGGCATTCTTAACGGCAATCCTGAAACGCTAGTCGATCGCGATGCCCATGCATTGTTTTTTCCCCATGGCGTCGGGCATTTGTTGGGTCTAGATGTGCATGACATGGAGGATTTGGGCGATCGGGCGGGGTATGCATCCGGACGCGAGAGAAGCGATCGTTTTGGGTTGGGGTTTTTGCGGCTGAACCGACCGCTATTGGCGGGGATGCTTGTGACGATTGAACCGGGATTTTATCAAGTTCCGGCAATTCTGAACAATGCTGAAACCCGCGAAAAATACAAAGACGTCGTGAATTGGGAACGGCTAGCACAATTCAACGATGTGCGAGGGATTCGCATTGAAGATGACGTACTCGTTACAGAATCGGGATCAGACGTTCTCACACAAGGAATCCCGGTGACAATAGAAGAATTGGAATCGATCGGACAGTCGGTATAATAAATCCGTTGGTGATCCTACCGTCGATCGAATCTCTATGAATCTCAAAACCGTTGTCATCACCCACAAAGCTGGCAATCGCATTGCCCAAATCACCGCCAAACGCTGTAGCGACATTCTGACCGCACGCGGAACGGACGTCCTGATGGGTGCAAGCGGTGCCCACGACAACCCGTATCCCGCCTTCATCGCTTGTAGTGACAACCCGATCGATCTGGCCGTGGTCTTTGGCGGGGACGGCACTGCACTCGGGGCCGCTAGGCATCTAGCCCCCGAAGGCATTCCTATATTGGCGGTGAATGTGGGCGGGAATTTAGGTTTTTTGGCGGAATCGGCGGATGATTTCGATAGCGATACGGTGTGGGACCGATTAGAGAGCGATCGCTACGCCATCCAGAAACGCATGATGCTCCGGGCGCGGATGTTTGAGGGGAACGATCGCAATCACCTAGATCCGGTGAGCGACACCTATCTAGCGCTGAATGAAATGTGTTTGCGTCCAGCGTCTGCCGATCGGATGGTGACGTCTATTTTGGAAATGGAAATTGATGGGGCGGTGGTGGATCAATACCAGGGAGACGGGTTGATCATCGCTACGCCGACCGGAACCACTTGCTACACCGTCGCGGCCCATGGACCTATTGTTCATCCGGGGATGGAAGCTATTGTCATTACGCCAATTTGTCCGTTGAGTTTGTCCAGTCGCCCTATTGTGATTCCACCGGGGTGTATCGTCAGTATTTGGGCCTTGTGCGACCCGGATATGACCACTAAATTGTGGATGGACGGCGTTCTCGCAACGACCCTTTACCCTGGACAACGGGTGGATATTAGGATGGCAGAATGCGATGCCCAGTTTATCATTCTGCGCGATAACCATTCCTATTACCGCACCTTGGAAGAAAAGCTGCACTGGGGCGGCTCGCGCGTTCGCCACAATTCACATCGCTATAACTAAGGCTTAGGGTTGCTACAGGTTGAAAAGCGATCGGACTTATACGTTAAAATTGGAATCTAATCGACTGAATCCTTGATGTGAGTTTTCACTATGTCACCTATTAAACAACAACTTCTCGATGCAATCGAGCGCACCCCCGATCCACTTCTCGAACAGCTTTTCACAATTCTTCAGACCCTCACGCCACAATCTGCTAAAACTCCTCGTGCTCCTTTTGGTGCGCTTAAAGGCAGTGGTGAAATCTTGGGTGATATTATTACTCCGATCGTTCCACTTGATGAATGGGATGTTTTCCAATGAAACTGCTTCTCGATAGAACATAGGTTTCCACAAACCATTTTAAATTCGGGTCCAGCGCAGCGGCGGATTCAAGAGACTATCTTCCGGCGGCGTCCAGTGAATGCTAAACGGGTAGCGTTGCCAGTGGTAATCGTAAGTCTTGCTCCAGTCCGGAGCAAAGGCTCCTACGCTGATGAAATACTGGCCCCCCGCTAGGTCTAAGCGATCGATCGTCAAGGCAATTTCCCCAATGCCCTCCCAAACCGACACATCAAACTTCAATGTTCCCGTCTGGGTATTAAATACAATCTGTCCATCCGCATTACACAAACTCAACGCAAACGCCACATTTTCAATAATTTGCGTCGAATCATAGCGAATGATAAACTTCACGCCCGATCCGCTATCGATGGATTCAGTGTAGTCATATCGATCGGTTTCTTGAGGAATTTTGATCGCTTTGACGGATTCGATTTTGATTTCTTGAGAATAGGTATGAAGTTTTTGAGCTTGACTTTTAAGATCCATTTTTCCCGTGTAGCGCGTGCTGATTAGATCGGGATCGCCGTAGGATTTTACATGGCCTTTTTCAAGCCACAGCGCTTGGTCACAAAGGGTTTTGACCTGATCGGGATTATGGGAAATTAAGACGATCGCACAGCCATTATTTTTTAAGCTCATAATGCGATCGAGGCATTTGGACTGGAACGCTAAGTCCCCAACCGATAGAAATTCATCGACTAACAGAACATCCGGCACCGTATGAATCGCAACGGAAAATCCTAGCCGCATTTGCATTCCCGTACTATAGGTGCGCAATGGGTTGTCAATGAATTCTTCGAGTTCCGCAAACTCGACAATATCCGCAAAGGTTTTCTGCGCCTCACGCCGAGTCAATCCGCCCACGATCGCACTTACCTGAGCATTTTCGCGACCCGTCAAATCCGGATGAAATCCCGCCCCAATATCCAGGAGCGCCCCCAGTCGTCCGGCAACGTGAACCGACCCAACGCTTGGACGCACCATTCCACTCACGAGTTGAAGCAACGTCGATTTTCCCGCCCCATTATGACCCAGCACGCCCAACATCTGCCCCGGCAACACCGCAAAATTCACGTCTTCCAGCGCCCAAAACGGGTAGTCGTTTCGCAGCCCTCGAAAGCCTTGGAGCGCGGCTTCCATAAACGTTCGGGGACGATGCGTATTCGTACGCCTGTAGCATTTGCCCAAATTTTCAACGACGATCGCAGGTTTCATACCTTAAACTTCCTCCACAAATCGTTCACTCTGACGTCTAAAAATTCGGTAGCCCACCGGAAGCAGCGTTAATATGATAATCCCCAACACCATCAACCCTGACGCACTGGGCATCGCCGACTTCAACAAAATCGATCGATAGGCTTCAATCAAAATCACAAAGGGATTGTATTCATAAATCGGACGGATAAACGCTGGAATCAATCGATCGTCCAGACTATAGAACACAGGGAGCAAATAAAACATCAACTGTAAAATCACGCCTAGCGTATGTTGAGTATCGCGAAAGGTGACATTCAAAGCCGCTAGCGGGTACGCAAAACTCAGCGTCAACGCAAACTGCAACCCCAACAGAATGGGTAACAGGAAGATAGTCGGGCTGATAGACACGCGATCGATCGTCATAATGACAGCCAACGCAGGCAATGCCAATAGGAAATGAATCATTCCGGTTGTCACAGTGACGATCGGGAGCATGGGTACTGGAAAATTAGGTTGACGAATCAGCGGACGATTCCCAGTAATCAGTCCCGTCGCCTGAAACAACGCACTCTGGGTCCAGTTCCAAATCAACAATCCACTAAAGGCATAGGATAAATAATGAGCAATTCCATCGCCTGTTTTTAAGATTTGCTGAAACACGACTGAAAACACGAGAAGCTGGAGCAATGGACTCATCAGGGTCCAAGCCACCCCCAGCAGCGATCGCTTGTACAAAATCTTAAGGTCGCGCCCCACCAGTTCCGACAGCAAATCCCAATAATAAATCAGTTGTCGTCGGGTGAACGGGATTTTGACACGGTGTCTTGACATAAGGGGATGAGTCATACTAATTCTGGCGCTGGTTGACTGAGATATACCGATCGCTTCTTCCCTGACGTTTGACGAGGCGTTGGCTTTCCCAATATCCCCAGAACCCAATTAAGTATCCCTTAAACTCATAAAATAAGATGGTCCACGGCGTTTTGCTGCGGCCTAACATCCGATCGCGCCAGCATTCCCAAAAGTATCTCGGCATATGGATGAGCAACTGCTGCCGCCCGCGCAGATCGCCCTCCTGAAGCCATAGGGTGAGGTTGAGCGCGGGGCAACTCACCATCTGTCCCTGGACTTGATGATAAAAAGCTTTGAGGGTGCGGCGGTGATGGTGCCAAACGTAAGCGCTAGGGTCATAGATGATAGTGCCGCCCGATCGTAAAATCTTATAGGCAAAATGGTTTTCTTCTGCACCTCCAGCAGGGGTTCCCGCGCCGAGGGCTTCTTCCATAAGACCCACTGCCGGATCAGCGAAAATCGTCGATCGGAAGGCCGCATTTGCCGATACGCCTAGCTCCCAAATCGGCGGCATCCCGGTTTGGAACGAATCTAGCCATGCTCTATTCACCTCCTTCCGCTCAAACCCAAAGCACAATCCTCCCTTTAAATCTTCAAACATCAACTGTGCAGGCGTATCCAACACAAACGGCAACACGCCCCCACAAACCGACAACACCTCCGGGCGATTAAACGGGAAAATCAATTTTTCTAGCCAGTCGGAGGGCACCGTAATGTCATCATCAATAGTCACTACCAAGTCTCCCTTGCTGGCTGCGATCGCCGCATTCCGCGCATAGGAACTCCCCACACGGTGCTCCTCAATCAGTCTTACCCTGGGGAAGTCCTTCAAAACTTTAGCGGCACTCCCTTTAAGGGGACGGTTGTCGGCGACGATAATTTCGATCGGGCGCTGGGTTTGGAGCTGTTGTAAATGAGTCAGGCAATTCCGCAGATCATCCGGACGATCGCAGGTGGGGACAATAATGCTAACAGAAACGGTATCGGGAAGTGGAACAAGTTTAGCAATGGGGACGATCGGTTTGGCTGCTTGAGCGAAGTACTGAGAAATAGCCTGTTCTGACGCTTGCCATGCAGAATTAGGATGATTCGGAAACGGAATGGCAAGAATCTGCGGAAGAAACTGATCGACCAATGCATCTGCAATGCGATCGATGCCAATAGGTTTACCATAGTGATCAATGCTGATACAGCCCAAGAGTCGATCGCACCACTTAACATAAAGACGAATAGAATTTGAGTCAGGCGCGTAAAGAATTGCGATCGGCTGGGAGAGTTCTAGCGTGAAGACTTCGGCGGTTTTTAGGCTAGGGGATTTCTTTAAACTCGATCCCCCCAAATCCCCCTCGGGGACTTTGATTAGATAGGATGGTAGAGGAGACTTAAGGGTCGTAAAAATAGCACGAAGTTCGGCGGTGAACCAGCGTCTCGGGAGTCCGTAAGTTTTGACCCAAGCTCCTAGGACTCGGGTGAGTTTCCAGAGACCCAGCGTCAGGAACTGGAATCGTAGCGACCGATGGCGGCGGGTGCTCGTGCGGAGGTAAGTGTAAAACGATCGCATTCCCTGTTCGATGGCCTGTTCGATTTGGGGGGATGTTTCGGGAAGACGGAGGCGAACGATCGATCGCGGTTCGTAGACTAGGATTTCGCCTTGAAGCAGGGCTTGAGTCATTCCGGACCAGGAAAATTGGTGCGGACCTTGAATGAGATCTCGATGAATGACGAGGTTCGTGGGCGATCCGTATTGCATCACGCCTAATTTGATCCAGCTTGGCGGGGTTGTCCACTGAATCCATCGCCGCGTAAATCCACAGGCGAGACCGTAGAGATTTTCGTACGGGACTTGATTAGGGGCCGAGAGAGAGAGGGGAAGCGTTAAGCCTGTCATAAGACGAACGGAGGGATTGCGATCGAACAACCGCGCCGTGGCCGCTGCCCAGCCTGAATCCAGCACCGTCCGATCGTCTACAAAACTCATCAAATCACCCGAACATTTGTCCAGCGCGACCTGTTGAGCCGCTTCGAGATCCAGTTGAGCGATCGCATAGTACTCCACGTTAGCGTAGTGGCTAAACTCATTTTGGAGGCTAAACTCATTTTGGATGACTAAACCCATCGTTGAATCAGGCGTCCCATATTCGATTAGTAAAATCTGAAGATGCGGATGGGTTTGATTCAGAAGACTTTCGATCAAAGCTGTACGATTGCTGCGATCGCTAGATGCATGAGCCGAAAAACAATAGGCAACCGTTATGTTGCGATCGCTTTGAGCGGTTGGGCGAAACGCATTCAGTGCATTTTGAATTCGCCACCTGTGGGGATGAGCATCCGGCGTAGTTTGGGTCAGACTATTGCGAATGAGTTCAGCATAGAGGGAGCCGTTGTAGTAGGGAAAGGCATCCGACAAAACGCGATCGATCGTTGGGGTATCCACCGTTCCAAGGGGCGTGCCGTGCCACCGCAATAGGGTCCGAATCGGGACAGGGTCGTCGTTCAACACAGAACTCAGCGCATGACTACTCTGCGCTGCCAAGACGCGGTGTTGGGAGAGTTCAAGCTCTATTAGCTCGACTCGGCTCGTCATGTTGTCCCCATAAAGATATGCTGCACTCTAATGCCTATTGGGTTCTACTGTAATGTCTGTGCCTATTTTAATGCAGGATTAGGAGAGTGCAGGACAAACTCTGGTTTAGGAGAGGAAACTATGGCCGTGCCCACTCCGCGCCACGTCGCTTGGCCGTCCGATGACCCGATCGCCGTCCGAACCATTGAGCTATCACAACCGTTGCAGCCCTTACTAGATGTTCTGCGGGTGAAGTCCGTTCGGATTTTTGCACTCTTTCAGGGGATTCCCGTGTGCTGGTTTGATCTCGCAAACGAGTTTAAATCGGTGGATGTTTCCCAACTTGAAGCAGCGATCGCACAGCAAACCTGGAGCAAACCGATCGAATCCCCGCTGCTTCCCCCCGAGATTTCGGTGTCGATTGTGGTAGCGACCTGCGATCGACCTGAGGCATTAGCGCGGTGTTTGACCCATTTAGTTGACCAAAAAACCGATCGCACGGTTGAAATTTGGGTCATCGATAATCGTCCGCATTCAGGAATAACAGCGCCGATCGTTGCGGAATTTTCGGCCCAGTTTCACCAGGTCCGGTATCTATCTGAACCGCGTCCGGGTGGCTCATTTGCTCGAAATGCTGGATTTGCCGTCAGTCGGGGCGATATTATTGTCAGCGTCGATGATGATGTGACGGTGCCGAACTTGTGGCTAGAGCGATTGATTGCGCCACTAGGGCGATCGGAGGTTGCTGTGGTGACAGGAAATTTGCTGCCGCTAGAACTTGAAACGCGATCGCAGCAGATTTTTGAACGGTATGGCAATGGCGGGTTGGGTCGAGGGTTTGCGAGTTTTGAAGTGGGGCATAAGTGGTTTCGCCATCGGTGGCTAGCGGTGCCCACATGGGAACTCGGAGCAACGGCGAATCTGGCGTTTCGGCGATCGCTGCTAGAGGATCCGCGCGTAGGGGATCTAGATGTGGTTCTCGGCCCTGGGATGCCCACGGGCGGCGGCGAAGATTTGTATTGGTTCTATCGGGTGCTGAAAGCTGACTACAACCTGGTATACGAACCCAATGCCTGGGGCTGGCACCAACATCGATCGACGATGGCGGCGTTGAAAAATCAAGTCTTTAGTTACGGTAAAGGCAATTTTGCTTATCACCTCACAGTATTGACACGCGATCGGGATCTGCGAGTAATCCCAACGGTGCTGATTTTTTTGCCCATTTATTATCTAAAACGGCTGATGTTCTGGGTCGGTGGCGATCGGGCCTATCCACTAAGGCTAATCCTATTGGAAATAGCAGGAATCTCGGCGGGTCCGTGGAGTTGGTGGCGATCGCGCCAGATGATTCGGCACATTCAACGCGATCGCCCAAGTCCTTAAGCTTCTGGATCCAGACCCAGATCTCGTAACTGCTGAGCTAAGCGATCGGCCCGTTGCTGTGCTGCTTCAGCTTGTTGCTGTGCTGCTTCAGCTTGTTGTTGTGCTGCCTCAGCTTGTTGTTGTTCTTGCTCCAATTTTTCCGTGGCCCAAGGCAAAAGATTGCCGTCTGCATCCCAAAACCTTAGCCAGTATGTCGTCCGGTAATGGCGTATACCTTTCCAAGCGGCAATAGATAGATTCATCGGAGCAATCCAGTAGCGGCCTGATTCTTCAATAGGCAGTCGATTGTAACGGCCCGATTCGCCCAACAGATAGACCTGGAAGTCTCCACTGCTCGGCTCAAAAATTCCATAGTAGGGAACCTTCAAAATCTGCTCGTAGAAATACCATTTCCCCATGGGATTCTCCGGTTTGACCGAGTACTCCGTCCCATCGGTGTGCGACAAAAATTCCAACACAATCATCGGGACATCGCCGTCGAGATGCGGCGTGTAGCTTCGATCGATGTCGTTTAAGGGCACCGTAATGTTGTGCAGAAAAGCCCAGTCAGGCGCTTTGGCGATCGTTTTTCCATCGACGGTAGCGATCAGACCATAGTCGGTGCAGGTCTGTGCAGTTTCCGAGAGCAACCCGGCGAGAAACAAAAGTTCGGTCAGGGATGCGGCGATCGCGGGTTGGTAAACGTTGTCCACGGGGTCGTCCGGTAAAATAAAATCAGTCGGCAATTTATCCCAAGTAATCACCGGATGCGCTGGGGAACCAACTGTGGCGATCGTCGATGGGGATTGGAGTTCCACCAAGTCTTTGGAGAGGAGTGTGTCTTCAGCTAGCA
>JAYUJY010000252.1:0-12358 GCA_043764895.1 Synechococcales cyanobacterium
TGAGTGCAATGATCGAATCCATTATGGAAGCGGTTGCAACGGATCAGAAAGTGACGCTCGTCGGGTTTGGGACCTTTGAGCCTCGTCAGCGTCAGGCCCGCGAGGGTCGTAATCCTCAGACGGGTAAGGCCATTAGCATCCCTGCAACGACGGTTCCTGCGTTTTCGGCAGGTAAGGCGTTTAAGGATAAGGTTGCTGAAGCTGCGGGAACGGCGGCTCCTGATAAGGCTGAAGACGCTCCTGAAAAGGCTGCGAAGAAAAAATAGTGGGTTCAGGTAGGCGGTTAGGGACTAGCAGCTAAATAACACCCCAGATTTCCGAGTCTCTGACGAAGAAAGCCCCCTAGCCCCCAATTCTGGGGGGAGATGAGTTTCCGAAGCCCCCAGAATTGGGGGTTGGGGGCTTTCTTCGTCAGGGTCTTTTATTTTCACGCAGATCCCTTAGGCCAAATCCAGTAAAAACCGATCGAAGCTCTCCAGGATGGTTTGGAACGCTTCGATCGGTTTTTCATGCCTTATATTTATGGACGGATGATTTCTAGGCCGCTTGAGGAGTAAAGTCCCGCAGCATTTTACGAAGTTCCATGCCGTGGAGTTCTTCTTGGCCAATCATGCCGCGTGCATATTCTTCGAGATAGACGCTACAGCCTTCAACAATACTCAACAATTCTTTGTAAAGGTTTAGGGCGGCGGTTTCGTGGTTGCTGCTTTCGACTAGGATGTCGTAGATGGAGTGCTTGTGGCTTTCTTCAATGGAGGCAATCTTTAGGCTGGGATGTCCATCAAGTCCGGTGAGGATTTCGCCTGCTTGCTGAGCGTGGAGGAGGGATTCGGTGGCTTGGTCCTTGAGAAACTGGACGATCGGGATTCGATTTGGGCCAGTGACCATGAGGGCGTAATGGGTGTAGCGCACGACGCCCGCTAGCTCGTATTCCATGATGGAGGAGAGCGTCTGGTTGGCTTTTTGGATATCTAAATCTTGCATCAGTTCGAGGATTAAGTAGGGATTAGGTGGAGTGTTGGAGATGTCTATTAAGAATCGCGGGGATATCGTGAGTTTTCGGATTGCTATAGGTCACCTTACCCGGCGATACCACGAGATGAGGACCGCTTTTACATTTCCCAATACATCCAATTTCTCGGATGGTCACGGGGCTTTCCCACGATCCATTAATGACTTCACGGTTCAATATACTACACAATTCTTGTCCACCGCGCGCCCGACAGTCTGATTTGGTGCAGACTTTGAGCACGATCGGTTTGGGCGAATCCGCAATGGGAGAATCCGTAATGGGAAAATCCGCGATCGTAGGATGCGTTAAGCAAAGCAACGCATCCCTCGGAGTCAACGCATCTCCCGAATCCGTTTTCCAAAGCAAAAGACGATGGGCCTTAAATTTGACCTGCGATCGTTTCTCTGAAAATCGTTGAGTGCCCCAAACCTTCACCTGCATTCCAGGAATCCAACGATTCAATTCGAGATCGCCCCGAAGATCTTTGGCGATTTTGACCACAATGTCCTGGTCGAGCCAGCGAAGCTTGATAGCCCGAGGCTGCGGATATTTCGTGCTGACGAACCCTAAGAACTCGCCGACCAACCCAAACGGAGTGCTCTGTACGACTGCCTGACCCATAGTTGTTTTTTGAGAAACTTATATTTTATTTTGCTGCTTCTATAGCATAACTTATTGACTTAATATGTCAACTAAATTGTAGTTGGAGCGACCCTTTTTGACGGCCTTAATGCTCAAGACTTTCTCAGGGAGCGACTTTTAAGATTATGTAAGCTTGAACACACCCCAAAAGTAACCCGATCTTCTGCTACTCATTTTCAATAAGCTGTGCTATGGTCATTCCAGTTGCTTATTGAAATAAATACGCAATAGGTTGTTCGTCGGCTTCATTCTGAAAAGCATGGTTCAGACGTCGCATTAGGTTAGTTCTTCTCTCTAGAGGTGTGTCTGCACGGCATTCACGTTCTTTAGTGCTGTGCGACCATTTTTTTTGATTTTTAGTGCTAGATGGGATTGAAGTTTTTATGGTGAATGGAATGCAGAAGTATTCAGGTGCGTCCGTGCTGTGGGTGAGTGTGAGTCCGAGTTTGAAGTTTTTTGATTTGCCGTTGTTGCAGAACTTGATAAAGCACCGATCGTTGGCAAAGCCTTCCGGAGCGGGAATCGCGCGGTGGGAATATGCGCAGAGTTTGGATGAGGCGAGTACGCTTGAAGGCGCGACTGCGATGCTGGTGGAGTATTTGGAGAGTTGCGATCGTCCGGTGCATTTGGCGGGGCATGGGTTGAGTGGGGTGGTGGCGATGCAGGCGTCGGTGCGGTGCCCGGAAAAGGTGGTGTCGCTGGCGGTGCTGAGTGTGGCGGTGTTGCCCGGTTTGACGTGGCAGGCGCACTATTATTTACAGCGAATGATGACGCCTTGTAGTCAGGCGCGGGTGTTGGCCAATTGTGCGCGATCGCTCTGGGGGACGACTTCGCCCTATTCCATTAAGAGTTTAGTCTCACTGCTGGAGAAGGATTTGCTCCTATCGCCGTCGCCGCACTCGTTGTATCAGGTGGCAAAACTAGATCCTGTCCTTGTTTCGGTACCGAAGTTTGTGATGGGGGGTGGACAGGATTTTGTGATTTCTCCAGTGGTGTTTCAGCAGTGGCGCGATCAGATGGGTCCGGGGGATCAGTTTTGTCAGCTTCCAGAGGGATCTCACTTTTTCCATACCGCATCACCGGATTGGGTGGCAGGTGAGCTGATGCAGTTCTGGATGCAGCATGAGGATTCTCAGTCTGAAACGCTAAGTGCGCTGAAAGATTGTGGTAACAGTGGTGCGATCGAAACTCTACCGTCTGGGCGATCGACTCGGTTCTCTAGACGATAGATTTTTGGCTATATTTCCGTCCACTTCTCAATCTACTTCTCAATCCACCTTAATGTATTTAAGTGATTTAATTATGTTGTTATTTCCGACTCGGTTAGTGACGTCCGATCGATCGTTTGATCGAGGATCGATTAGTGATCCATCTTCATTGGTTGTGTTGAAGCGCGGAGAACACATCCAATCGCTTTCGGAGTATTGGGAGATTCAGAGTGGCGTTGTCCGAACGGTAAGTTGGGATGTCGATGGTCATTTGCGGGTGCTGGGATTGTGGGGAAAGGGTGATCTTTTGGGTCGATCGTCTTCGCGGGTGTTTCCGAATCAATTAGAATGCCTTTCCAATGCAACGTTTACTCGGCTCACGAGTTTTCAGAACTTGCCGGATCTGTTGCTTCAGCGTCAGCAAACCATTGAAGAGTTGCTAAATTTTGCGTATTGCCGGAGTGTGGGCGATCGCTTGATGCAGATGCTGGTATGGCTAGGCGATCGCTTTGGTTGTGCGTATCAAATGAATACTGAGCAGGGTCAAATGGTCTCGGGGCGGCTGATTGAGGTGCGATTGACCCATCAACAGTTGGCCGACATGGCAGGCACGACTCGGGTAACGGTGACGCGCCTCTTGAGTTTTCTAGAGCAGAATAACCGCATCCTTCGATTGAGACGGGGACATTTTTTGATTATTAAGGACTCGTTGGAACGCCTCTAAACGCTTGCCATCGGGATCGCCTGTGAGCGCATTGTGAGCGGCGGTTAGAACAAGCTGCGACTCCTTGAGAATCCGATCGTCCGTCCAGCCAAACTGTGCCGATTTTTGGTGTAAACGTTTGTGTGGAACTGTGGCACGACCAAGGAGCGTTTGATCAATGAGGAGTCCTTTTAGCAATGCAAACAAACTGCCATAGCGATCGAAATCACCGCAGCTATCGAAGGCTTTGAACTCGATGCGTCCGACTTCTGATGGATGGGTGGTGAGTTTGGTGAGTGAGGGATCGGAGGTGATTAATGCGGTGGAATCATCTAGAAAGACTAATGCGGCTGGACGAATTCCGGTGCGATAAAAGGTGCGGACGGATTGACCTTGCCACGGACTGTTGTTGTAGAAAATCGGCTGATTGGCGTTGGGATTTACTCCGGCATAGCTGAAGGGAATGAGATAGGGACTGTAGTAGGTGAGTTTTTTGGCCCAGTCGATCGATCGGGCGGTACTTGCACCCATCACAGAAATATTGAGATCCGGGCCGTAGGTCAATAGGGGAAGATGTTCAGTGCGATCTTCGGGGGAGGCATTATGGCGGCGGTGCTCGAAGGCATTAAGGGGTGGAACCGGGATGAATTCAGTGCGGTGGGGATTGAAGCTGGTGTTGATCGGCGTATATCCCAGTGGTTTTGCGCATTCTTTGAGCTGTTCAAAACTGGTGTTCAGTTCAGCGATCGCTGCGTCGATACTGTGATGTAAAGTCGTGCGAATTTCGATTCCTTTCGGGATGCACTTTGTCATCGTTCCCTGTTCGTCAAAGCGTTCTATTCCTTCGATATACCATCTTTTTCGACGAATGCCGAGATCCCCGAAGCGAAGACTCTTGCGATCGCCTTCGTATTCTGGAAGACGGTCTATAATCGCTGCAAAATCTTCATACTCAGTGTTGGAGAAATCTGCAAATGATGAATCCGATCGCGTAAATGCGACCTCATGTTCAATCCCGAACTGAAATTTCATAGTGATAATTTAGGTTAATGGTAAATGCAGGTATTACGATGCGATCGCAGTAGCAAGGGGTCTGGCGATCACTATATTTTTCAGGATGTATTTAATGTACGTTGATTCGGGTGACATTTGACAAGAAGGTTGTAGCGAGACCGTTCGGGTGGGATCGGGGAAAAGATGAGCTTGAGCGGTCGTGATGTCTTTAGCATAATCCTGCCATTGGATTTGGGCTAGGATTCCCGCTTCGGGGTTTTCAGAAGATATCGATCGCATTTCGGCCTTCATAGCGAACCCAAGCCAATCCCAGCCATACCGCAGCAAGAGCGATCGTTCGAGTTCTTGGAGGGCTTCGGGAATGAGGCTAGATCCCCGATAGATTGGCGTTAGGAGATTTATATCACCCGATCGTTGGAGCAGACTGTTGAAGGAAAACGCATCAAGTCGGGCGTAATAGCGTCCATCAGGGAACGTCACTGCGGTAGGCGCAAATCGATGACCGCCGATGTGGCTACTGCGCCAAACTTGACAGTTATGGTCCTGCGATCGGACTATTTTGTAAGCTTGACTATAGAACGGCTCTCCGTATCGTCCGCAACATTGGTCCCGACTGCCATGGGTGCAGACTAAAATATCTTGAACCTTCTGAATGACAAACTTTCTCAAAAAGATTCCTTTAAAAAAATTCTGAATGAGACTAGCGGCCTCGTCCAAGGTGTCAATGACAAACTCATAGCGATCGAAAGCGCTAACCCGTTCGCGGTTCTGGCGTTGGTAAATAATCACTCGGCGATGGGGGGACGATCGGGTGCGATCTTGGTTGATCAGCAGGGCTTTGACAGCAGGATAGTCCTCGATGATGTGGGTGATGGTTTTGCGGAGAAGATCCGGAATCTGCGGACTGTCCCAGGCTTTCGCGGCCCAAGGCAACGGGCATTCGACTAAAACATAGGTATGAACAGGATACGCTGTTGCGATCGGATCTTCATTGGCAAGTCGCGCGGCTGTTGTGCAGGAAAATCTCTCCATAGGTAAGTACTCTTTTTTGATCCAATGTGGTTGAGGCTTGTGACATCTAAAAAATAACTGTAAAAGTTCAGGACTTATCTTCTACAGTACTCCTAATTGAGAATAAGATGCAAGATTGCATTTAGTTGATTTCACATAAAAAAGTGAGAACCATCATTGATAGTTGGGTCTGGGGCACGGCAAGCCATGCCCTACAGATCCGGGTTAGAGATTGTAGGGACATGGCTATGCCGTGTCCTAAATTCAACTGTGATTTCAACTGGATTATATGTTGGCCTCGATCGAAATAGAGTCACTACACTAAAAAGTTTTGAGAGGTAATGGCGAATACGACTTTTAGAAGATGGCGTACAGCATAATGCGAATATAGTTCAATAAGGCTAGGAACTGAATTGAACTTGTGTCATGGCTTACACCGATCGGGGGAGTGATTTAAGGCTGAGCGCTGTAGACCTTATACCATCGTTGGAATAATGACCTCCTAAACAGATTCTGACATCGAGACTTTCTTGCTGAGGGTCTCGATTTTTTGCTCAATCTATGTTTTGCGGCACTAGTCTATGATCTAACTTACTTATTGCTATTTTTTATCAATACTGTGCTATTGTTATCCCAACAGCTTATTGAACAATGCTGTCAACAAAGAATGAGTGATTAAAGTAGTGCGGTCAGCACAAGGCTTTGCGCTTGTCATTGCAATACAGTCCATCTTCTAAACAAGGCGAACTCAAGCGTTCTTTCAGTAGATGTTGCGATCGACCCTAGGCGTTTCCTAATTCAAGTTGTCCTGTTTCTCTCTAGATATAACCATTGCGATCGATATGATTCAGTCTGTAGTGTTATGGCGATCGCAATTTTTTCTAGAATTACCGTTCTATTTACCCTTATCATTCACACAATCATCATGGCGAAAAAGATCGGACTATTTTTTGGAACCCAAACTGGAAAAACAGAAGAAGCGGCTGACGTTATTCGGGATGCGTTTGGTGGGGATTTGGTGGTGCTGAATGATATCTGTGATGCTTCGGCCAGTGACTTTGACTACTATGATTGTCTGATTATTGGCTGTCCGACTTGGAACATTGGTGAACTGCAAAGTGATTGGGATGGCTTCTACTCTAGCGAGATGGATGCGATGAGTTTTGTAGGTAAGAAAGTGGCCTACTTTGGGACGGGCGATCAGATTGGTTATGCCGATAATTTCCAAGATGCAATGGGACTTTTGGAGGAAAAAATTACGGCCTTGGGTGGACAAACTGTGGGAATGACCTCAGTCGAGGGCTACGAACATGACGCATCCAAAGCGCAGAAAGGCAATCAGTTTGTAGGTCTAGCCTTGGACGAAGACAATCAACCCGAGCTAACCGAAGAGCGCATCAAAGCCTGGGTCACTCAAATTCGATCGGCCTTTGGGATGTAGTTTCTTTCTCGATCGTTTATAGCTCTGCTAGAATTTTAGCATTCGATTAACTCATGCATTGACTATCGAGAACAGTTGCAGAATGATCGTGACCCAAGATAAAAGGCATTCAATGACCATTCAGTGCCCGGTCTTAGACGGCCCGGTCTTAGATGGCCCGGTCTTAGACGTACAAGGACTCTCCGGTGGCTATTCAGCCGAGGCTTTGATTCAGCAGCTTTATCTTGCTTTGGAGAGTGGGACTTGGATGAGTCTTGTGGGGCCGAACGGATCGGGAAAGTCAACGCTGCTGAAGTTGCTGACGCGAATACTAAAGCCATCGGCAGGATGTGTGTATTTGAATGGCCGATCGATTCATGAGTCCCCCACTAAAGCGATCGCTCAGACTCTTGCCTTTCTTCCACAGCAGCAGACGGTGCCTCAAGGGCTAACCGTGCATCAACTCGTGGGTCTAGGCCGATCGCCGCACCAGGATTGGTGGGAGTGGAATCTATCCAGTCAGGATTTGGAAATTGTCGATCGATGTCTTCAACAGGTGCAGCTAAATAATTTTTGCGATCGTCCGGTGGAGGATCTGTCCGGCGGTGAACGACAGCGGGCTTTTCTAGCCCTCGCATTGGCACAGGAGCCGAAGGTGTTGCTCCTAGATGAACCCACGACTTATTTGGATGTGCATTATCAACTGGAACTATTGGAGTTGCTGAAACAGCTTAACCAAACTCGCGGTCTCACGATCGTCACGGTTTTGCATGAACTTAATCTTGCTGCGCGCTACAGCGATCGGATTGCTGTTTTGAATGCTGGACGTCTCCACAGCATTGGTAAACCGGATATTGTAATGACGCCTAAGATGTTGGCAGAAGTGTTTAAAATTCACGCCGAAATCATTCATACTTCAGTTGGATTACAAGTCTGTCCACTGTCCCCTCTTTGAATGCGATGTCAGTCCATCAGTCAGTCCATCAGTGGCACTATAATAAGCGATGTTATAATAAGAACGTTCACCTGACCCGTTCAGGGATTCACGGCTCTTAACTGAAGGTCTTAACAATGGTCGATGCCGTTCTATTGCAAACCCGTGATGCCGAGCTGAACGCTGAACTGAACGCTGAGCCGGATGCTGAACTAGATACTGAACTGGATGACTGGGTGCCCGAACTGCCGCCAACTGATTTGATTTTTGATGATGGGGAACCCTTGGAAACGAACCGACATCGGGTTGCCATGAATGTGCTGATCCGATCGTATCAGCACTATCGTGGTGGCGAGACAGATTTTTATACGGGCGGTAATATGTTTATTTATTACAGTACGACCCAGGCTAAAAATCGTGATTTTCGTGGACCCGATTTTTTCGTGGTTTTGGAGGTTGAAGGGAGTCGAAGTCGGCAAGGATGGATCACTTGGGAAGAAGAGGGTCGTTACCCGGATGTCATTATTGAATTGATGTCAGCGAGTACGGCGCACATTGATGTAGGCGCGAAGAAAGAACTGTACGATCGGGTCTTCAAAACGCAAGATTACTTCGTTTATAACCCGTTCAAGCGTCAATCTCTGCGCGGTTGGCATCGAACTGAAACCTACCAAGACATTCAGCCTGATAGTCGCAACTGGCTCTGGTGTAAAGCTTTGGGACTCTGGGTAGGGACGTGGGAAGGCACGATCGATCGGGAGACGACGAGTTGGTTAAGGTTCTATGATTCGACGGGAGCGTTGGTTCTCTTGCCCGAAGAAGCGGCTAAACAACAGGCTGAAGCTGAGACTCAACGGGCTGAAATGGAAGCTCAACGGGCTGAAATGGAAACTCAACGGGCTAACCGTTTGGCTCAACGTTTGCGAGAACTGGGAGAAAATCCTGATCTAATCTAAAATAAATCACTTCAAAATCCCCCAAAATTCTCTCTTGAATTCTGGGGGATTTTAATTCTAACTTTTCCTATTTAGAGGCGTTGAGACTGGTTTATTAAAGCGATCGTGCCCAGTGACGGTGTTCTTTGATCGCTTGGAGAAACGCTTGAGTAAAAGGTTCCATCTTTGAGGCATCGCGGTTAGTAACAACCCCAAATTGATTCCCCATGTCACCTTTAGTTGAATTGAGATTAATGTCTTTGAGATTCGAGTGCATCAACAGATCGATGCCTTCAGCCAAAGCTGCGATCGGTTTAAAATGTTTGAATGCTTCGTGGACAAAATCCTGTGCTTCTCCGTCGGCACTCAAGGCCTTAATACTCTGAGTTCCTCCCGGTACATAAATGGCATCATACAAAACCGAAGTCGTCGTCAGAAAGGTCTGATCCACTTCGATCGTATCTCCGTCTGCACTCTGAATTTCACCCCCAAATTTTGAAACCACTTCAGCTCCAATGCCTAAAAGACTGAGCGATTGCTTCAGCACTCTTAACTGTTTCCCGTCTACACCATTCGCCGCCAGAATCGCAACCTTACGACCTTGAACCGTTTTTGTCGTATGTTCTTGGCTGAGGGCAGCCGATGTCTTGCCGTGATTAGGAATTTTAGATTTTGGTGGAGCAGGCATTCCTAGACCTTCGGCAATCCGAGCCGTGAGCTGAGTATCAACTTGGCTAAACCGTTCTAGCATTCGTTGCTTAACGCCGTTATCTTTTACTTTACCCAGTTCAAAATGAGCCGCTTTGACTAAGTGATCTTTTTCAATAGCCGATAAGCTATTCCAGAACAACGTCGCCTGACTAAAATGATCGTCAAAACTTGGACTCCGCTCCTTCACTTTGTGGCCCTCAACCCGCGCTGGGAAATGCATAAAAGCACCTTGTTCTTCCGTTGCAGGAGTCGGCTTATTATTGCCGAGACTATTGGGAGAATAGTTCACCTTACTCGTCTTGATATCCATCTGCATTCTCCCATCTTGGGTATGATTACCAAAGGGGCAAACTGGACGATTAATGGGCAGGTGGATAAAGTTGGGACTGCCTAGACGATGGAGTTGGCTATCGTGATAGGAAAATAAGCGACCCTGCAATAGCGGATCATCGCTAAAATCAATACCCGACACGACATTCGATGGACGGAACGCGACTTGTTCTGTTTCTGCAAAGAAGTTGTCCGGATTACGATTCAGCACCATCTTTCCGATCGGCTGTACGGGAACGAGTTCTTCAGGAATCAGTTTAGTCGAATCCAAAATATCAAAGTCAAAGCTCAATTCATCTTCTTCTTCGATGATTTGTACGCCCAACTCATACTCTGGATAATGTCCTTTCTCAATAGATTCCCACAGATCGCGACGATGAAAGTCTGGATCTTTGCCCGCGATTTTTTGAGCTTCATCAAAGACATTGGAATGAACGCCTGCTAGAGGTTTCCAATGATATTTGACAAACCTTGATTTCCCCTGTTCATTCACCCAACGAAACGTATGAATCCCAAACCCTTGCATCATCCGGAAATTGCGCGGCAGGGTCCGATCGGACAATAGCCACATAATCATGTGCATTGACTCGGGAACTAGAGAAATAAAATCCCAGAAGCTCGGATGCGCGGTCGAAGCTTGGGGCATCTCACTATCCGGTTCAGGTTTGACCGCGTGGGCAATATCCGGAAACTTAATCGCATCTTGAATAAAGAACACCGGAATGTTGTTGCCGACAATATCGTAGTTCCCGTCTTCCGTATAGAACTTCACCGAGAATCCGCGAACATCCCGCACTGCATCCGCAGAACCCCGCGAACCGCCGACCGTTGAAAATCGAACAAATACGGGTGTCTTGGTTTCCGCATTTTGCAAGAACTTAGCTTTGGTAAATTCAGTCTGAGCAGCATAAGGCTGAAAATAGCCATGAGCGCCCGATCCGCGTGCATGAACAACCCGCTCTGGAATCCGTTCTCGATCGAAGTTAGACAGTTTTTCTTGAAAATGGAAATCTTCGAGCAGCGTCGGTCCGCGTCCTCCGGCTTTGAGTGAATCATCTGTAGTATTCACTAAGTGGCCATCGTCTGTCGTTAAGAGTTCGCTAGGGGCAGTGCGATACTGATCGAGACTTTGATCCTTTGTGTGCTCGTTAACCGTGCGATCGCTGGCATTGATTTTAGATGATGATACGGATGGATTGGGTGTACTCATACGTGCTCCTTTAGGGTGTTATTTTGAGCAATCCAAATTAGTTATTGCACCGGACCCTAAGTAGAGGTAGGGTCAAGTCAAAACCAACTAAAATAATCTCAATACGGTTACCAACTTAAGAAAAAAGATGGTTCTTTACTCTCTATCATTGGACGTATCTCAGAAAATCGATCGGCAGCTTTCTAGCCGTTGCTGAAAGATACATTTTCTACACTTTCTTTAATACTGTCTTAATACATTCCTAATCTATTTACCCCGCTAGACATTAGATAAAGGAAGCGATATGCTAATGGCTGAGGGATGTGAACGGAAAGACCATTCAATCGTCATTTTAAGGTCGTTAGTTTGAAGCTGCGATAGACTCTCCAGCATTCTGATCTGAAAACTACATCATTGGAAATAACACCTATGAAAGCACCCCTAATCACTCCTAAGGCCATTATTTTTGGCGCGATCGGGACCATAGCCGAAACCTCCGATATTCAGCGTCGAGCGTTTAACTCAGCCTTTGAAGCCGCTGGATTGGATTGGATTTGGACGGCTGAAACGTATCGGGATTTGCTTAGGACGAATGGTGGACAGAATCGTATTCGCGCCTACCGCGATGCCCATCCTGAGCGGACTCCTATTACCGATGCAATGGTTGCCAAGCTTCATGCGTCTAAGACGGATCATTATGTTGAAATGTTAGGTCAAGAGGATCTGCGTCCGCGTCTAGGGGTTGTTGAATTAATGGGTGCTTGTCGAACTCACTCGATTCCGATCGCACTGTGTACTTCAACGGCTGTCGAAAATATCAAGGCTCTAGAGTCCGCGTTGGCAAAGTCACTCCCCTTCGATTGGTTTACAAAGATCGTGACAATAGACCAGATTGCTCGACCTAAACCTGCGCCCGATGCCTACGTTTATTGTCTAGAACAGTTAGGACTAAATGCAAGTCAAGTCATTGCTATTGAAGATACACCTGCTAGTCTCACCTCTGCTAAAGCAAATGGCATTAATACGATCGCAACACCTGGGGCGACTACATCGGATCAGGATTTTTCCGCTGCTGATGTTGTTCTGCCTAACTTGAAAGGGGCAGCCGTTCACTATTTGGGTCTGAGCAAACCCATGTGATTGTAGATCGGCCAGTGCTGCGCGGCGTAAATAAGACCTGTATCAAAAATCCGTTGGGTTTGGGGCACGGCATGGCCATGCCCCTACAACTTCTTAAACCCGGATCTGT